>CAYIOQ010000051.1:0-5525 GCA_964365055.1 uncultured Candidatus Saccharibacteria bacterium
AGATATGGAAGAAGAAAAGGTGTATTTAAATGCGTTGAATGTTGCTACGGATAATGATTATCCGCTGATTGTGGCGTGTAAGGAGTTTGCTGGAACGTACAGGCGCGCTTGGGAGTTTTTTGTTGGTCTCAAGTGTAATATACGGAATGTTCGAGCTGCTTTGCGTTTATCAAAGGAACGTTCGACTGACGATCGCGTGGTAGAACTTCAAACTTTCGCTCTGAAAGTTGATCCTTATGTCGAATATAATAGGCTTGAACAGTTTGGCGTTGTTTTGTTTTTGCCAGAAGATGAGGGGTATCCCCTCTCTTTGGCTGATTTACCTCAACCGCCGCTTGGGCTTTATGTGCGAGGAGATATACACTCTGTGATTACGCAGGATAAGGTGTTGGCTGTTGTGGGGACACGCATGTGTACTCCTTATGGCAAGGTAGTGTGTGAGCGTATTATACCCGATGTGGTGTGCAATGGAGTTACTATTATAAGTGGCCTCGCGCTTGGAATTGACGCGCTTGCGCACTCGCTTACCGTACATGACCATGGAATTACCGTTGCGGTGCTTGGAAGCGGTTTGGGGAGGCTTTATCCCTCACAAAATAAGCGACTTTCTGAGGAAATTTTAGATTTTGGCGGCGCTCTTATTTCCGAGTATCATCTACTCACAGAACCTTTTAAATTCAACTTTCCTCGAAGAAATAGAATCGTGGCGGCGCTTTCGCGTGCGACACTCGTAGTAGAGGCGCCAGAGAAGAGTGGGTCCCTTATCACTGCAACACATGCGCTTGAAATAGGGAGAGATGTATTTGCTGTGCCAGGGGCTATTAATAGTGAAAATTCGTTTGGTACCAATAAACTTATTAAGGATGGTGCGCTTATTGCGACTTCTTCTCTAGATGTCTTACAGTATTTTGGCTTGAATACACAGCTTGACAAAAGCGGGGTCGAGCTTGATGATCAAGAAATGGAAGTTATAAAAATACTTGACAGGAATGGCGGATCTATGCACACTGATGCATTATGCGTTGAGTTTTCCAATAAAGGGATTACATGTATTATTTCTCTTCTCACCCAACTCGAACTAAAAGACGTGGTAAAAGTAGAAGGGACGAGAATCATAAAATTATGAAATTAGTAATCGTAGAGTCTCCTACGAAGGCAAAGACAATTTCTGGATTTTTGGGAAAAGAATATACCATCGAATCTTCGTATGGGCATGTTCGTGATTTGCCAAAGAGTACGCTTGGTATCGATGTCGAACATGATTTTGAACCAAAATATGTTGTTCCCAAGAAAGCAAGCGCTCAAGTAAAGAAATTAAAAACGCTCGCAAAAAAGGCGGATGAAATTATTCTCGCAACTGATGAAGACCGTGAAGGAGAAGCGATAGCGTGGCACATTGCCCAAATTTTGGGTTTGGGTGAAGCCAAAGATATAAAACGTATTGTTTTTCATGAAATTACAAAAAAGGCCATTGAAGAGGCGTTAGATCACCCGAGGAGTGTAGATATGGGGCTCGTGGATGCTCAGCAGGCGCGAAGAGCGCTTGATCGTCTTGTGGGGTATAAGCTCTCTCCTTTTCTTTGGAAGAAGGTGAGCAAGGGGCTTTCTGCCGGCCGCGTACAGTCCGTGGCGCTAAAGCTTGTCGTTGATCGTGAGAAAGAAATTGAGGCCTTTGTTGCAGAGGAGTATTGGAGTATCAGCGCGCTGCTTAAAAAAGAGGCCGGTGAGGTACTTGCAGAGCTTTGGAAAAAAGATCGTGTGGTACTCGAAAAAAGGACAATTGCATCCGAAGCTGATGCTGTCGCAATTAAAAAAGATCTTGAAAATGCAGCGTATGTAGTTTCAGATATTCAGGAAAAAGAAGCGTTCCGAAACCCTTCTGCTCCATTTACGACGAGTACGCTGCAACAAGAATCGTCAAAAAAGCTTAGATTTTCCGCGAAATATACGATGATGCTTGCTCAACAGCTTTACGAAGGTGTCGATTTGGGGAGTGGACAGACGGGCCTTATTACCTATATGCGTACTGATTCTACAAATATTGCGGAGGAGGCGCTTAAGGCTACAAAGACTTTTCTTGCAGATAAGTTTGGGAATGAGTATGCAGTAGACGCGCCACGTCGTTTTAAGAGTAAATCAAAGCTTGCGCAGGAGGCACACGAGGCGGTTCGTCCTACCGATCCATCAAGAACTCCTGACGATGTCGCTGATTATCTTACTCCGCAACAACTTAAGGTGTACCATCTCATCTGGGCGCGTTTTGTTGCCTCACAGATGCCTCGTGCAAAGTTTGCTATGAAATCTGTTCAGATTACTGCACAGGGAAAGGAGGAATATGTTCTCAAAGCAAATGGAAGTAGCATGCTTTTTGATGGATTTCTTAAGGTGTGGCACATGAAATATGAAGAAAAAAGTTTGCCGCCACTTAGTAATGGCGAAAAGCTTTCTTTGGAAAAAATTGAAGCATTGCAGCATTTTACAGAACCTCCTGCGCGATTTAACGAAGCAAGCCTTATTAAAGTACTTGAAGAAAATGATATTGGGCGCCCAGCAACGTATGCACAGACTCTCGCTCTTATTGAAGAACGTAATTATGTGGAAAAAAATGAAGATAGAAGATTTCGCCCCACAGAAATCGGGCGAATGGTAAGCGATCTTCTCGCAGAACATTTTCCTCAAATAGTAGATATTGGTTTTACTGCAACTATGGAGGGAGATCTTGATCACGTCGCCGAGGGAAAAACATCGTGGGTGGAGCTTATTCGGAATTTTTACATCCCATTTGCAGAGCTCTTGGCGGAAAAGTACACCGAGGTACAGAGTCAAAAGGTAATCGAGGAGACTGACGAAGTGTGTGAGAAGTGCGGGAAGCCCATGATAATACGTCGTAGCAGATTTGGAAGGTTTATGGCGTGTTCTGGCTTTCCCGAGTGTAAAAACGCGAAGTCGTTGAAAGAAGAGAATCCTGAAGTAGATGCCGCCGCTCTCCCCTGTCCAAAATGTAGCGAGGGAAAAGTAATTCCACGTCGCACAAAAAAGAAACGAATTTTCTACGGCTGTTCCCGTTACCCTGATTGCGACTATGCAACATGGACAAAACCAGGTACTGAAAAACCAGAAAAATCTGAAGAATCAAAACCAGAGGAGGAACCCACTGTTTAGTTTCATCTTGCACAAAACCCCCACACGTATTCACTCCTGAACTTCGCGTGAGGCACAAAAGGATAGGGTGTCCCCGTAAAACTGTTAACTCGTTCGTGACCGAACTCAAACAGAACAGTTTTACGATACCCTATCTCTTTCGTGCAACTCCCGCTTTCGTTATGTCGTTCATACGTGTGGGGATTTTGTATGTCTATTTGTGGTGCTTGTGACCCTATAGTACGAATTTTCTTGACTTGTTTTTAGATATTATGGTAACGTAAATCACCTTGAAAACTGAGGAGGATGTATATGGTCAGGGTTATTGAGATAGGATTGGCAAAAGGGAAAAAGAAAAGGTGTACCTGTACAAAATGTGGAATGACTCTTGAGTATGGCTCGAGAGATGTGCGTTACTGTGGGGGTCTTCTTTTTGGATATGAGTGTATCAGGTGTGCGAATTGTAAAGAAACAGTCATTCTTCGCGGGTGGCGTTGCTAATCTTAAGAGAGGATTTTTAAAGGTTTAAGAGAATATAAAAACCACCCAATGAGGTGGTTTAGTGTTTTTTGACTTTGTTTGTGTTGCGTGGTAACGTAACTTACCTTGAAAACAAAAAGGAGTTGTGTAATATGCTCTTGGTTACTAGTGCAATCGTTATTTTAATTCTATACATCGTTTTAAGATATTTGCCCTTGAAACAAATAAACCTTATAGAAGGTGTATTTGACCGAAGAGAAGAAGGCTTTGATTTTTACGAGAAAGTTATTGCTTTCTGGTTCGATAATAAGTGTCGTGAGTGCATTGAGAAGAATGTAGAAAACGGGTCTCTCTATAACCAATGTTATGCCACTATTCCAGCAACAGCAATAAATCTCGATTCTGTGATTGAACCTCAAAATGGCGACTCAATAAAGATTGTTGCTTGGAAAACTTTTTTTGGCCGTGTTGTGATGTATAGGTTCGTTCGAACCAATTTTGCTGATGAATTTGTATTACCACAACTGCGACAGGAAAAAGATGAGTGGGAAGCATATTGTTATACTTCTGAGTGCCGCAAAGCCATGAAACTTGGAATTAGCCTTGAAGAATATCGTAAGGCGAGGAAAGAAGAAGAGATACAATACGTATCTGAACGGCTTGGATTATCACCTGAAGAAGCAGTTGAACATGAATACGATAAACTGCCTCGATCTGTGTTATACATCGTTAAAAAGCTTACAGAAGAATTGGGTCGTAAGCCAACAAGAGATGAGATATGGGTCAAAGAGAGGAAAGACCTTGATGATTTGAAGAAGTGTATGATGTCAATTTCTCTCGAGGAGAGTGACAATCCAGAGTGTCTAGCATTTAGATACGGTAATTTATGTGATGAATATATAGTAACCGGTGTAGCGCCAAATCGGGAATTTTCTAGACACTTAGCTGAGTGTTCAGAATGTTTATCGCATATTATGGAGTCGAGGGAAAGATTTTTAAATTCTAAAAGCTTAAATTGTTTAACAGCTGATGAGTGCGACACTATTAGAATAAGTGGTTTTGGGCCAAGGGATCGAAAAGATCATATTGGCACATGCTACCATTGCTTGACACTTTTTCGTAAATGCGAGAAGGAACATCTTTCTGGTCAGTTAGGATCAGAATGTTTAACAAAAGATACCCTACATACTATCCATACCACTGGTGATATTCCTGAAGTATCTAAGGAACATATGAAAAATTGCCTCCGATGCCAAAAAGCGGCGGAAAAACACAAAGATATCTATATGGACGCGATAATTCCTTTGCCAAAATTACCAAAAACAAGATTCAAAAGCATTAGAGATAACTACAAAGATAGAATGACTACTTAGAATTCATAACGTGTTTTCCCTCAGAAGTATTAGATTTATTAAGAGGAAGTTTCAAATTTAAAAACCACCCATTGAGGTGGTTTTGTGTTTTTTGACTTTGTTTGTATTGCATGGTAACGTAACTTACCTTGAAAACGGAGGAGGATATAGAAATGAGTAGGAACGATAAACAGTTTTTGACTTGTATTTTGATTACAGCTTTTTTTCTTGTTGCGTCAATGTTTGCATATAATTGGCTCTGGGTACAGAAGCATTCAGTTGGTTCATATGTGGCAGAAGAGGAGTTTCAACCTGATGCTAAACCGCTTAAGTTGAGCGATCTTCAGGGTAAATATGTTCTCAGGTATGAAATTCGTTATGGAGAAAAGGTGCCAGCAACACCTACAAGATTTCTTGAATTTAATGTTGATCATACATTGCGTCAAGAAGTATGGAGGGCAGAGAAGCCCTATGGTCTTTACTCCTATGATGGGATACCCTAAATTTCGCCCTGAAATGCAACCGTCGTGTTTGTTTTTTGTTTTATGATAC
>CAYIOQ010000052.1:0-5339 GCA_964365055.1 uncultured Candidatus Saccharibacteria bacterium
ATATGTGGCCTATCCAGTACTATTTCGGTAACAGTTTCAATGGCCTATAACGGGGTCTTTTTGTTTTTGTATAAATTTGCTACGATACGAGGGGTTGTGAATTTTCTTAGTGAGGAGGCGTCGCATAGTGGCCTAGTGCGCACGCTTGGAAAGCGTGTGAGGGGCAACCCTCCGAGAGTTCGAATCTCTCCGCCTCCGCCAGAATTCGGAATTCAAATTTCCGCCAAAAACATGCTTACAATCAAAGCGAGTGCAAAGCCAAGCAGTATTAATAACATAGGGCTATTCGCTGAAGAAGATATTTTAAAGGGTACCATAACTTGGAAATTCAATGGGCAGTTTGATATACTTTTCGACCCAAAAGAAGTTGAAAAAATGCCATCAGAACAGCGCAAACTTATCAGTACATATTCTTACTTATCCAAAATCACAGGTAAATATGTTTATTCTATTGATGATAGTAGATTTACAAACCATTCATCATTAAGAAACAATATTGATTCTATCGCTTCCCCCAACGAACCCGAAGCGCTGGGGGTGGCGAATCGCGATATTAAAAAAGGAGAGGAAATATTAGCGAATTATCGAGCTTTTGATATTCACGACGAAACTAGCAACGAAGAGTATCTCAATAACTAAGCAATAACGTGAGCTCTAAAATACTTATTATTGATAGTAACCTAACCGAAGAGGCGGCAAGAACACAGAACCCACTTTCGATGTGTCCCGAAGAGATTTTAACGAAACAAGTTGTAATACCTGTACGCTATTGGTCATTTGACAATAAACTACATCAGGGACAACTTGTGATTCATCAAAAACTTGCAGAGGACATTCTCAAGGTATTTGAAGCAATTGAAAAAGAAAAGTTCCCTATCACAAGTGTTATTCCAATCGCCGATCTACGTTTTAAATGGAATGATGACGTGTCAATGGAACAAGATAACACCTCCTGTTTCAATTACCGCACCATTGCAGGAATAACCAAATTATCTTATCACTCCCGTGGATGTGCTATTGATATTAATCCACGTCTGAATCCACAAATAACCCAAAAAGGTATTGTAAGCCCACACAATGCAATCTACAATCCAGACATACCCGGTACTATTCGTGAAGACTCTTTCCTGGTCCCTCTCTTCGACTCCCTAGATTGGGAATGGGGCGGTAGGTGGCAGAGTCTTAAGGACTGGCAACATTTTCAAAAAACTCTCTAAAAACTTTGGTACTCGACGGTTCCACCCAAACCAACACTCGTCTCCAGGGGGGTGACCGTTACGACCCCCCTACCATAGCGATATGGTCCGACTCCCCCTTGAGGACTCGTTTATGGTTTGGGTGGAACTCATGTGTAACAACATAAATCACACCGTATCTAATACGAAGGCACTACGCGAATTGTAACATACCTCTTCCGAACCATTCCGTAGGCGCGGAGCAGGGTGTTGTCAATCCTGATCTCCCGTAGGGAGAGAATTGGATTGACAACGAAGCGCCGGAGGACAGAGTGAGGATACCGCTGGGGATCCGAACGTGTGAGGAGGGGGTATGTTGCAATTCGCAATATATAAAAACGCCACGTTGTGTAGCGATTTTCTTTTTTAGAACCTATGCGTTTAGCTTTTTATAAATCTGATATGCTACCATCGCCCCATTAATCGCACGGTGCACTTCTGGCTCCTCAGGAACACCAAGAAATTTTGCGACAGCGCTTTGCCTAAAATGCTTGAGCCCCTTGTCTCTTAACTTTCCGATGGCGTCGCTCATTACATCAAAGCGATGATAATCCATCTGGTTGGCTACTCCTGTCTCACTAAATGCATTTGCGACAAATCCAAAATCAAATGTCACATTCCATGCCCAGAAAACACTCTCCCTTGTAAGTTCAGCGTAGCGCTCCATAGCTTCTTTAAGGGAAATGGCATCTTTCCAATCCTCTTCTCTATAACCATTTACCTCAAGCGCCTTAGGATGCGCAAGATGCATACGCATAGGCTTTACTTTGACATCAAGCGTATTAATAATCTCGAGAGAGAGCGGATCAAAAAGAACTAACCCAATCTCAATGATCTCATGGTGTGCTTCTGGTCGCCTTACTCCATCCTCACCCTCTTTCCACACGATACAATCAAGCCCTGTCGTTTCGATGTCTGTCATCGCAATAGGAAGCTCGAAAAAATGCTGAGCCATATAATCCCCCTCCTTATTTATATTCATAGTACTTTTCATACTGTACATCAGTATATATAATTATCAAGTTTTTACAAAGAAAATGAATACAACAAAGTACACACAAAAATAAATCTGTCCACTATGCGACCGCATGGTGGCATAGGCACGGAAAGCTTTCATAATTCTATTACTTTCAGTATATTCATATAAGTTACTCAAAAACATTTTGGAGGTCGTATCGTGAAGAAAAAATATGCGGTACAAAAATCAGGCATACGCGGTAAGGGACTCTTTGCAATTTCAAAAATAAACCAACACGAAATAATTTTTATTCCACAAGGAACTACCCACACGGTACGACGTTATACAAAATCAGATGCAAAAACAGGACAACACATGCTAGGAATTAGTACACGCACGTGGTTAAAAACAGAGAGAAATGATCCTCTATGGCATCTCAACCACTCGTGTGAACCCAATGCATATATCTGTGGATCAAAAATCGTAGTAGCATTGCGAAACATCCTACCAGGAGAGGAGATCACAATCGACTACTCCTTCACAGAGGAAGATCCCTTCTGGGAACTTGACCATCCATGTAGGTGTAGATCGTCAATATGTCGAACCCACATACGTAGCATCATACACCTTCCCCAAGAGCTAAAGACAGCACAAAAAAACCACACACCAGACTGGCTCCAAAAATATACGTAACTCAAAAACCGCCAATTGTAGGCGGTCTTTTCTTGTCTTTAAAACAATGTTACACTTTCCTTCCTTTGTTTCTCTCTTTCTTCATAGTCCCTATTAAGACGATCGTATTCTTCTTGTAAAAAATTGAACTGATTTTCGATCTCGTCTCCCTTGAGGTTCTTCTTGACTTCATCTAATCCCACATCCACTTTCACTCTATCCCATTCAGCCCGAAGAGCATCTTGTTGTTCAGTAACATGGTGCATGGCATTAGTAATATCCTTCATTTGTACAAGAAGTTCCCTATATCGTGCTTCCCCTGCCTTTCTTTGCTCTTGTATATCTTTTGATATAAGGTCTACTGGTGTTTCCACCTTTTTATCTCCTGATTTTTCAAAATTTTCTAATGAGCTCATAGTATTTTTTAAAAAAAATTGATATTTTGATTAGGACGTACGCATTTGGATGCAGTACGAGGAAAACGCGAGGAACAGAGTAAGCTGTACACAGAAAGTACTGCGTCGAGTACCGGAGAGTTTGACGAAGTAATGCGCCAAATGCGTACGTCCCACCTACATTATTACCACTTCTGTGCGTGTTCCATAGATAGGTCCATGAAAATCTGCCGCAAGACGGACAATGCCTGCGCGCATATATCCACGTCCATATGACACGACAGGTACACTATCCCCATCCGTCATGTAGGCGCCAAGCTGGAAGGCGCTACTTCCGTTCCCCTCCCAATCATTCATAATCTGATTTGTCTCCTCCATGTGAGTTATGGAGTACACAAGCTGGTCTTCAATAGAAAATCCCCTCTCGTGCGCATAAGATGGGTCTGACTGTATCGTCTTCAAATATTCTTTCGGGCTTCTCCCAGCTTCTAACTGCCTTCTTCCATTAACATTTTCACCCTTTCCCTCTCTAGGAATATTGGGTAGGTATTCAATAAGAGGCACGTTCCACCCACGACCATCAGCAAGAAGTTGGCGTTTTGTTTTCCCGCCATGATTTTGGACAGAAAATTCTTGTGGATAATAAAGAAGAAGATCATTAGTATCCGCCTCTACAAATCCATCCCATACCCATATGGGTTTATCGCCATCAAGCTCGATAGGCTCATCTGGATCGTCTTGTAATTTTTTTGTCGCCAAAAGTGCACCCTCCCTTAGGTGCGTAAGAAGAACCTGTTTATATTTTTCAATAAGCACACCCAGACGCATACCAACGGGCACAAGAAGAAGTTTTACAAAACCCTCTCCCGCTTTTTTGGTAAACATCTCCTCCTGTTCCTTAATTTTTTTCTCAATATCTTCATAGGGTGGGATAGGGTATTCTTTTCCATCAATGCCCACGAAACCAAGATCATCCTTGCCAAGAAGCTGGCCAATTACCGCCGTCCTAAAAAGGATGTTTTTCTGTAAATCGTATTGCGCCTTAAGCTGAAGGAGCTCAGGGAGTGACGCATTTCCCGATGTTGATTCTTGTGCCATATAGCTATATGATACTGTGAAACAAAAGACAAGACAATATGAACATCCTTGCGATAGAAACGAGTTGTGACGACACCTCGATTGCCCTTGTTGAAGCAAAAGGAGACAAACTCCCTTCATTTGTCATACGTGCAAATCTTGTCTCCTCACAAATTAAAATTCATCGCCCTTTCGGGGGCGTCGTCCCAAACCTTGCAAAACGAGAACATATTAAAAATTTACCTATTCTCTTAAAACGTCTCGCATCGAAATACAAGATACAAGATACAAGATACAAAATACAAAAGCATGTCTCACAACACCAAGTCAAAACTTTAATGAAGAATGTAGACATGATAGCCGTCACCGTCGGACCAGGCTTGGAGCCTGCATTATGGACGGGAATTAATTTCGCGAAGGAACTCGCAAAAGAATATAAAAAATCACTCTTGGGCGCCAACCACCTGGAAGGACACCTCTACAGTTTTCTGTTGCCACAGAAAACTGAAAATCAAAAATCAAAAATCAAAAATCAAAAATTTGGTATCGCTTTTCCAGCGATAGGATTGATAGTAAGCGGCGGACACACGATGCTTCTTCTTATGACATCACTTACAAAATGGAAAAAAATTGGCGAAACACGAGATGACGCTGTTGGTGAAGCATATGACAAAGTAGCTCGCATGTTACAACTTCCTTATCCAGGTGGCCCAGAGGTGGAATGTGCGGCAAAGAAAGGCGACCCAAATTCAATTCAATTTCCACGCCCCATGCTCGACCAAAAAAATTATGACTTCAGTTTTTCCGGTCTTAAAACATCAGTACTTTACCACTTACGAGACATAACTAAACATGAGATAAATACCCCATTTATTATCTCAGAAGAACAGCGTAATAATATTGCAGCATCGTTCCAAATGGCAGCAATTGAAACGTTAACACAAAAAACAATGCGAGCCATAAAACAATTTGACGCAAAAATGGTGCTTATTGGAGGTGGTG
>CAYIOQ010000053.1:0-5139 GCA_964365055.1 uncultured Candidatus Saccharibacteria bacterium
CTGAGTAAAATCGAAGGGCATAAATTGACTCATAACGGTGAAGTCCGAATGCTCAATTGATGATATAATTGAGCAATGGATGATACCGTGGGAAGATTACAATCATTGTTTCCACCACATCAATTCGATGTGATTATTGGATCATTGTTGGGTGACGCACGTTTGGAATGTCGTTCCATTGGGAAACGGCATGCTATTACGGCGCGTTTGAGAATTCATCAGAGTGAAAAACAAAAAGACTATGTATTTTGGAAATACAAGACGTTTCAGAATTTGGTTTCTGAAGGTCCAAAGAGGATTAATGTATGGCATGATGCCAAAAGAAACAAGGATCATTATTCTTGGTATTTCCACACAAAAACATCTGAAGAGTTTGGGTTGCTCCATCCCTACTTCTATGATGGCAGGGTGAAAATTATTTCAGATGCTATTCTGAATGTGTTAACACCGCGTGCCATGGCGGTATGGTTTATGGATGACGGTTCAAATGTTGGAAAGAGTTTTACACTAAGCACTCATTGTTTTTTAGAAGATGAACAACTAAGAATTTTAAAATTCTTACAAAATAGATATGGTATAGTAGGAACTCTTGTAAAAGATAGAACTAAATTTAAGATTGGGGTTGGAAGACATGAATATCAGAAATTTAAAGAAATTATAAAACCATATATTATTCCCTTAATGATCTACAAGATTGATAATCCCCGTAACGACTTATCTGAGATATAATAATCGGATAGATATAGTGGACATTTCATTATATAACACGTTGGTATCCAATACGTGGAAAAATTGGATAAAGGTATAGTCTATACCATGGGTAACCATGGAACATAATATGTCAAACCGTCGTGAGACAGGTTGGTCTCTATCTGCTGTAGGCGTTCGAAACTTGAGAGGAGTTGCCCTTTGTACGAGAGGATCAGGGTGAACGAGCCTCTGGTGTATCGGCTTTCATACCAATGGAATTGCCGAGTAGCTATTGCACGGAAGGGATAAGCGCTGAAAGCATCTAAGCGCGAAGCCCACCTCAAGATTAGGTTTCGTGGTTCAACGAAAGTTGGACGAAAGACCCCTTGAAGATTACAAGGTTGATAGGTTTCAGGTGTAAGGCCAGTAATGGTTTCAGCCGAGAAATACTAATAGGTCGAAATTCCCGTATCCAACTAGGGAGATATTATGGGAATTGTTTATCGAGCGGTCTATGAATTACGTTAATCACTTTGGCACCACTATTTTTGTGTGTCGGTGTTTTACTCATGTATGCCCCACCTCTTCCCATTCCGAACAGAGTCGTGAAACTACATGAGCCCAATGATACTATCTGCTTCGGCGGAGGGGAAAGTAGGGTACGCCGGTACACAAAAATAGTGGTGCCTGCCCCGTTGGAAATAAGTTGCCCAAAGTGGGTGGCTAAGATTTCTAACGGGGTTTTGTTTTGTCGACTTTTGCTCTTGCGGTCGGTATACTATGGAGAGTTATAGATAAGAAGATAATAATTATGACGAACAACGAACAGGTAAAAAATCTTGCTTTCTTGGATGGACAAAATTTACATATGGGCACGGCAAAACGAGAAATTAATCCATGGAGTATTGATTTGATGAGATTTAGGGTTTATCTTGCTGAAAAATATAATGTTGTAAAAGCATTTTATCATTTAGGATATCTCCAAGATTCTTCAAGAGCGCAGGAAATATATGAGAGAATTCAGAATGCGGGTTTTATACTTGTGTTTAGGCAACACGGCGAGGCAATGATAGGAAACAAAAAGGGAAATGTTGATTCGGATATTATATTTTCAGTAATGAAGAGATTATATAAAAAAGAAGATTTTGAAAAGATTATCCTTGTTTCCGGAGATGGTGATTATAAGTCTCTCGTTGATTTTCTAATTGAAGAAAATAAATTTGAAAAGATGTTATTTCCAAACAAAAAGTTCGCGTCTTCTTTATATAAAAAGTTAGGCTCTCGGTACTTTGATTATTTGGAAAATATAAAAGATAAAATTGGTGTAAAAAAAGAAAAGGGCTCCTTAGGCAGTTAGCCGTTCGGATCCCTTCTCGTCTGTATATTTATATACTAACAAATAAGTTAAAAATGTCAATTTCCGAATGTTTTAAAATAATTTTAACGGGAGATCGGGAAGTTAGCCGTAGGGCAGCGCGCGGGGTGAGGGGTTTGATATATGGTTCTCGTGGTGGGGATGGTGAATATACGGATATAAAAAATCTGATTGATACCGCGCCCAATGAGTATAGTAATATTTCTGAGGACTGGCGCCGGGAAAATTTTGTAATAGCGGTTTCCGTGTTATATTTTCTCCATAATAGGGAACATCAGCCTGACTTTCTTTTTCCATGGTTATTTGATTTGCTTCAACACGAAAATGGAAACATTCGCCATGCCGCAGTGCGTATGCTGGAACACGAACTTGGACCACTTACTGTTTATATACGTGTTCCCGGAAATGGGTTTAGTTATTTTTGCAATTTAACGCCAGAGCAAGCCGATACGATTTTGTATTCCCTGTTTATAAACTTGAATGAATTACTTGGTATGCTGTGGCAACCAAGATATAAAAAATATAAATATATTGATTCTTTGCCAACGAGCCCATATAAGTCTGTCCAAATGGTATTTGGTCGTTTAGGGGAAGATTGTGGTAAGGACTATATGTCGCAAATGGAACAACAGATAAAATTATTTTCTTTGTGAAATCTTGAGTAGTTTCTTGTTTCGATGGGGGGAAAGTAGGGTACGCCGGTACACAAAAATAGTGGTGCCTGCCCCGTTGGAAATAAGTCACTTTTAAAAGTGGCTGTAAATTTCTAATGGGGTTTTTGTTTCCCAAACAAAAACTAAGGGCGGAAGCCCGTAGGTAGATGGGTGACGCTATGCGATCGCATAGCGTTCGAGCTTGAGCTTGCAGGCCATGATGCTATAGCTGAAAGTCTGTGGAGATTCATTTATCAAATTTATGACGATTGTCATAAATTTGATAAATATGAGTGCAAGCGAAAATACTACGAACCATGGACGGGCTTATTGTTATGTGTTAGGTTTGTTTTAGTTCGTTGTAAAGAGGAGGGTTAAAAATGAGCTTATATCCAGACGTTTGTATTGGTTTTACCTTGTATCATATGTTTTTTAAGACCGATGAGGAGTTTTCCGGTGATTTTGAAAATCACAAAAAAACTTGTTCTGTGTGTAAAAGCGAAGAATTTGTACATTGGCTACATAGACAGCTTGGGCGTTTTGACCAAGAACATATTCCACCTGAGGTGGTTGTTATGTTTGCTATGGAAGATCCACTATTGGATGAAGAAACGCGAGAAGCTGTGCAGATACATGCTTTTGTGTGTACTCATTGCAGATGGTGCATAGCGGTCCAGCTCAAGTATAATGAAATTTTAAGAGATATTGATCTCGGTGATTTACCTCCACTAGATGAATTTTTGCTCCAAATGTTATCTGAGGAGTATGGGATTCATTTGGAAGAGAACAAAAGAGAAAATAGTGACCAATAGGTTATTTTCTCGACAAATAGTACACAACATGCTATTTTATTTTTAGTTCGTTGAGAGAAAAAGGGGGGCATGGAAATGCAAATAATCATGGGAGAAAATCCAACGAGGGTGTGGAATCATAAGAATCCAGAGAAACTTTTGGAGCTTGTGGGGAAGAAATTTATTTTCTTATCAAAGCATTATGGGACAGTACCTCTTGTTATAAGTGGAATCATTGTTGCGGTTCAGGCATGGAAACAAGAGCATAGCGATGAGCTTCGGTTGTATATTACTGCTCCTGGGGTGCTTGATGGACTTAAAATCGAGTGTTTACGCTGTTGTAGTTCTAGGGGCTGGGCAGCTTGGGGGGTTGTGAGGCGTAGGGATGGAAAGATGGAGAAAGAACGGTGGTTTGGTCAACTTCAGATTTATGAATAATCTTTTTTACCACCTCTCATGGTGGTTTTTTGTTTCAAGATTAAATTATCAAATTCATGACGATCGTCAGATTTTTGATAAATATGAGTGCGGGCAGAAATGTTATGGACGAGTACATGCATAAGTTCAGATACATATGAGACTTTCTGAGTAATCAGAACTCATGCAACAATTCAATAAATTCAAGGGTACGAAAGGATTTATCTCGGTCGCAGACTACATGCTACGCTTTCGAGATATGATTACAGAAGAAGCACAAAGAAAAGTGAGGATTCTCACCTTTTGGGAGAGCCATGGTCTTCTCGCAACCAAAGAAGCGTTTGGTGTTTCTCGCCCTACCCTCTTCAGGTGGCAAAAAACGCTTGAAGAGAACAGAGGGAAGCTTGAAGCTCTCAACTCAAAAAGTCGAGCACCCAAGAAACGAAGAAAACGTATCATTCCTCTCAACATAGAACATCTCATCCTTGAGGAACGTTCCCATGAACGCATAGGAAAAGAAAAGCTCTCGAAACTCATCAAAGAAGACGGTATTGGTATACAATCAGCTTCGACGGTAGGAAGAATGCTCGGAGATTTGAAAAAGAGAGGAAGACTTCCTGATCCAAGGCATCTCTCACTCAACGGGCGTACAGGAAAGCTTGTTGAACGTAAACAAAGACAGGGAAAACCTAAGCTACGGAGCAAAGGTCACCTAGGAGCTCTTGTGAAGGCTGATACGGTGGTTCGATTCACGAATGGTATCAAGCGCTATGTAGTAACCGCAATTGATCTCGAGAGTGAGTTTGCATTCGCCTATGGATACACCTCACATAGTTCGCAAGCGACCGCAGATTTTATGCGGACATTCAAACACGTTGCTCCCGTCTCATTAACTCATGTACAGACAGATAATGGGAGTGAGTTCTATGATCACTTCGAGATGATGTGCACTAAGGAGGGTATCACGCACTTCTACGCATATCCACGATCTCCAAAGATGAATGCGGAGGTGGAACGATTCAATCGTACCCTCTCCGAAGCGTTCATCTCAAGGAACAGACATCTCCTTGCGTACAATCTCGAGGAGTTCAACAGAAAGCTTATGGATTGGTTGGTGTGGTACAACACACGAAGACCACATTGGTCGCTTGGTCTTATTTCACCCTTACGGTATATTTGTAACAAGGTAACCACAGAAGAGTCTCATATGTTA
>CAYIOQ010000054.1:0-5138 GCA_964365055.1 uncultured Candidatus Saccharibacteria bacterium
CCATCAACTTCCCCTTATCGGGAGAATGCTGAATTGCTTTTGCGCTCACGAAGCCATTGTCTACAACATATACTTTTTTCGGCGAGTTTATTCGTTGCCTTGATTTTGGAGAATATCGCGAGAGTGAGAATATTAAATACGCCTCCTCTAAATAGCTAGTATATTTATCTACAGTGTGCACGCTTTTTAAATTTAGCGCCTTCATCAGTTTGTTCAATGTGTAGAGCGAGGCAAAATTATTGACTAAGTGCGATCCAAGCGTGCTTATCTGTGTTGAAAATTTGACCCTGTGCCTTTTTACAACATCTTTAAAGAGCAACGAATCAAAAAGCACTTCCAGGTAGTCTGCCGGATCAAGATTGCTCACCACTACTTCCGGGAAACCTCCATTTAACAAATATTGATCCAGTAAATTCAAAAGCTGGCCATGTTTTTCAGGCAAGGATTTATACTCCGGGTCTATTTCGAACTTTTTACCTTTCAAAAATTCTTTAAAATCGAATGGGAGTAACTCTATCGGCATATGCCTGCCCGTAAGATGAGTTGCCAACTCCATTGAAAGCAATCTGGCGTTTGAGCCGGTGAGTACAAGATTGTACCCTTCGCGATGTAAGCGATTTACAAATAGTTCCCAAGCAGGCAAATTTTGTATTTCATCAAAAAGAATGGTTTTAATATCACCATACGCGCTATGTAACTCTTTCATTAATTCGGCCGTTCCAATGTTACCTTCCACAGCCAATACCTCGTCGTCAAAATCAAAGTACATAAAATCATAATCCTTTAAAAGCAGGAGCGAAAACACAGATTTTCCCGCACGTCGTGGCCCAAGAACTACTTTTATCAAATTCGAAGCCAGCCATTTCTTAGCAAATGGTTTTTTGGTTCTATCCACGTACTGGGATTTCAAAAGCTCCTCTTTTTTTAGTTTTTGCCTCAAAACTATGTCTTTTAGCATGTTTTTAGCCTATTATTTTATATCTGATGCACAAAAATAGCCAATCTTATGCACTACACCTAGTATAATGCACAAAACAAAGAAATGCAAGTGGTCGGAAACCGGATGATTTACATAAGAGGTGATTTACGATAGATATAAGTAACCGATCTTTGACAAAAACAAGGGGGTTGTATGAATCACACAAGAATAGGAATCATTCTTCCTAGTGGTGGTTGTAAATGCGCCTTTCAGGCAGGAGTGCTAAAAGCAATCGAAAAACTTATTCCCGCCGAACACATTCATTATCTGCAAGGCGTATCGGGTGGAATCCTAAATGGAGCCAAGTTTATTTCTGACGACTCCAAAGCCGATGGCTTAATAGAGCTCTGGAAAGAAGTTGAAGAGATGGGGGTTGGTCGGTTATTTGATTTGTGTACAGTGGTCCTCAACCAAATTGGCAAAAATAAGCCCAATACACGGGTGGAAGAACTGCTCAGTAAACTAGATATAGTGAAAATACTTAATTCTCACACACATCTCGATATTGTAGTGCGTAATCTTGAAACAAATGAGGCAGAGGTATTCTCCTCAAGAAACTTCAGAACACTACATTCCGATAGGAACCACTTAACCAAACTAATCCTCGCCTCCGCAAGTATCCCAGGAATGATGCCACCGGTGCGCATCACAAACACTGTCGGAAATAGACGTGTTTCAAAAAGGTACTGTGACGGCTTTGTCTGGCTCCCAGAGGCCCTAGAAAATATTAAAGACGAGCTTGACCTTATCATAGTTATTGACCCAGAACACCAAGTCGATCCTTTTGCCTCAGAATGTAAACCATTTTGGATCCCTGCTGGAAGCTGGAAATCCCTTGGAGGCTCAAACTATATCTATTTTGATAATCTCAAGAAAAGTCTAAGAATGCTCAAAATGATTGTGGGCAAAGAAAAAGTCCTTGTCATCAAACCAGTTAAGACATATCCAAACCTAACCGTAGTCACCTTCTCAAAAGGAGAAATTTCGGACTCCATTGATCAAGGCTACAAACTCACCTCACAAGCTCTCCGGCAACTCTAAAAACAAAAAGGCGCTAGAAATAGCGCTTTTATATTTATCTCACTCAATAATAAAAATTTCCAAAATAGTTTTCTCATGAGATGCACCTCATGGGTTAGGATTACATTTTTCAAGTGTTTCCACTGTGCAATCCGAAGGATTTACCCCTTTGAGTATATCACCATCTAAATAAACATTATTTTTATCTTTGGCATAATTATTTCCTAAAAACAGAAACGTCGGGGCATCAGCGGCGTGAAGTTGTTCGGGGCTAAGGGCTAGAAACCATACACTGTGTTTGTCTTTGGCATAACCTCCCCCCAATGCCCTAAATGTACTGGTATCAACACCGGTAAGTTCTTCAATACCGTATCCACACGGTCCCCAATCGGACACACAATCAACATACCATATCTTTCTTTTATCCCTAGAATACCAATTTCCCAAATCCTCAAAGGTGGTGGGATCAGCTCCATTAATTTCCGTGAAACTAGATCCATTAAATGATATAAGCAACCACACCCTATTTTTGTCTTTGGCATAGCGAATCCTAGAATCTTCATCTTTATCCACAAGTATTTGAAACGTAGCACCATCAACACCAATAAGTTCTATGTCGCCTTCATACCAAACTTTGTTTTTATCTTTGGCATAGGAATCTCCCAATGCGCGAAAGGTTGCTATATCAACATCAATAAGTTCTACACCACTATCAGCATAATATGCTCTTCCATCACGTATTGTATACCCTCCAAGCTGTGTATCAAATATTTCCTGAGGAGAACTTGATGATGGAGTTGGGGTGAGTATGGGTATAGGCGCGATAAGACGATTTTTAAAAAAAACATATACGCCACCAGCAAGAACGACAGATATCCCTAACAAAGCAAACAACATCACACGCGAAGGACTACGTGGTGGAGGGGTAGGAACAGCATGCTGTTCACTCGTTGTGTTTTCCTGGGGTGGTACGGGTATATGTTCTTCTTGCATAGGTTTTTCTCAACACCATTATAGCATTTCACGAAAAGATTAACAAAAAGCGCCCGCAATGGCGCTTTTAAATTATGGTGGGCAAGGAGGGATTCGAACCCCCGAAGGCATAAAGCCGGCTGATCTACAGTCAGCCCCGTTTGACCGCTTCGGTACTTGCCCAGTTTACTTCAAAAATTCTTTAAATCGTCCTCGATGTTTCTGATTTCTTGGATTAATCTCTTCGAAAAACCTACTTACCTCATTCTTCTTCGTAAGGTAAAACTTGTAGCCGCTTATTCGTGATGGGTGATATCCAAGATATACTAACATGATCTGAATAGATTTCAATAAGGGTGCAGATTTATTAGTAAAAGAAATTTGTATTCCAAACCGAAGGCGATAAATAGAACCATCAGTATCAAAAAATCCTCGTATACACCCCTTCATAAATTCTCTATTATCAAAAATCCATTTCGGCACATCAACTTGTGATAAAACTTTATTGTACACCAAGCCTTTTTCTTTTAGCCAACTCGTTACATCAACTGAACCAAAATATACATCTTTATACCCAGTTTTTCGTATTGCAATTTTTGGATAAATTTTAAAATTCCTGTGTATAAGTTCCACCACTTCCTCTGCATACTCCATTTCTTTCGTGCCTAAACTTACAACCACCTGAAAATGAGAAAGCTTTCCATCGCCAAGCATAACACCAAAAAATTCAGCAAGATCAGCTGTATATTCTTCAGGAATCACCACATCTCGACGCTTCTTAAATGCAGGGTTGGTTTGAATACTAAAATATTTTAGTCTCTGGAAAACAGTTTTATCAGAAATACGGAGTATCTCGCCAATTTGCTTAATAGTCTTCCCTTCTTTTATATAGAGTTTCTGTAACTCTATAAGCTTTTTCTGTTTTTCTACGATTGACCATTGTTTTGGCATTACGATCATTATACTCGCAATTGCCAACTCTGCCAACCATTCATAGTTGTCAAACTCAAATTTTCCGCTCCTTTCAATCATGAAAATTTGGTGAGCCACCTCTCGGATTCGAACCGAGGACCTTCACTTTACAAAAGTGTTGCTCTGCCAGCTGAGCTAAGGTGGCCTCTCCTATACTTTATCTTCTGTGTTTTCTGTCACCGAAGAACTCACAATACTATTTTTTTTTGCATGCGAAGTTCGGTGTGCAATCTCTTTCATATGATGAAGCGCGCCTGAAACAGATCGCTCCGCCTTGAGAAGAAAAACCCTTATCTTTCTTAACACCTTTTCTGAATATACTGCAACGTGCCCATCTATCTTTTCTATCGTGGCATGGGAAACATAGCGCTTAAAAGAAAAACGCTCATAAAGTCTCATAAGCTCCTCATCACCTGTTGTGGGAATATTTTTAATCACGACGTAGAACACCACACCCATTCCAAGAAGAATGCCCAAATAAGGCAAAAAAGAGTACATAAAAATTATGCTTCGAAACGAGTGAAGCGTGCTACCACGATATTTTCACCCAATTTCGAAATATAATTCTTAATAACGTCTCGCACCTTTACGTTTTGATCTTTAATAAAAGGCTGATCCAGGAGGCACATCTCCTCGAAACGCTTTGCAAGTTTTCCGTCAATAATCTTATCAAGCATTTCTTTTGGTTTTTTCTGATCCGCCATGCTTGCCTCAAAGATAGCACGCTCGGTGGCAATTACATCGGCAGGAACCTCGTCACTGTTCACATATCTTGGGGAAAGGGCTGCTATCTGCATTGCAAGTTCATGCGCAAGCTCAGCAAACACATCATTTTTTGCGACAAAATCGGTCTCACAACGAAGATCAAGGAGAACACCCACGCGATTACCAGCATGCACATACGCCTCTATTCTTCCTACTCCAGCGGTACGTTCCGCCTTCTTTTCTGCCTTAGCAATCCCCTTCTTCCTCAACAATTCAAACGCCTTATTAAAATCACCACCCATTTCTTCTAATGAATTTTTACACTCCATAAGAGAAACACCTGTTGCCTCGCGAAGTTTTTTAATAAGATCGTAGTTTTCCATTGTAAATTATAATGTGTGTTGATTATACCAAATTATAGCACTTTTTCGATACCACGTGCCTCTTTGATTGCAGTTGCAAGCTTAGAAAGAATATAAGCAATACTTGA
>CAYIOQ010000055.1:0-5072 GCA_964365055.1 uncultured Candidatus Saccharibacteria bacterium
AGACATGTGTATTTCTGTTAGGCTTGGTGTAGGACGTTAACAACTTGAAAGTGAGGGTGTGCAATGACACAGCACAACTGGAAACATCTTCTCAGGATGGCCTACACCATAGCTAGGCAGAGTCACGATCCTTCTACACAAAACGGCGCGTTACTTATTGATGATAATGGGGTAATTCTTGGTAGAGACTATAATCAGTTTCCGTATGGAGTGCAAGAAACCCCGGCGAGATGGGAACGACCGTTGAAGTATAAGGTTATTGAACACGCAGAACGTAATGTTATCTTCCAGCTTGCAAGAATCGGTATTTCAACCGATGGGCTTACTATGGTATGTCCGTGGGCACCGTGTTCGGATTGTGCAAGGGCTATTATTCAGTCAGGACTTGCACGGCTTGTAACGCACAAGCAGGCGCATGACCGCTCACCAGAGTTTTGGCGGAAAGAAATCGATGTGGCGTTTGAGATGCTTCATGAGGCTGGAGTTGATGTTGTCATGTATGATGGAGAGGTTGGTGTAATAGGTGTCTTGCACAGCGGTCAGCTCTGGAACCCATAGGAATTTACGCATTCGGCGCATTACTTTGTCAAACGCTGCGGTACTCGACGCTGTATCATCTGAAATACAGCTTACTCTGCTCCTCGCGTTTTCCTCGTACTGCATCCAAATGCATAAATTCTATTACATTAACGTAAACAAGCGGCACAATTGTGCCGTTTTTTAATTTCTAGCGTGGTATAATGAAATAACGGCGAATAATTTAAAATAATAATATGTATAAGGTAAATACACATAAGTTGGGTTTGGTGGTGGGGAGTTTTGTTGGTCTTAGTCATCTTATTTGGTCGTTGTTTGTTGCTTTGGGGTGGGCGGGGCCACTTGTTGGTTTTATCCTTGGACTTCATTTTATGAGTCATCCTTACATGGTTTTGCCTTTTAACCTCATTACGGCAGTTGAGCTTGTTATCGTAACATTTTTCGTGGGGTATGTTGGCGCCACCATTGCAGGGATTATTTGGAACAGGATTTACGTAGGGAAATAGGAATCTATTTACAAAATATTTTTTCTGTGTTAGATTGTTCTTAGTTCATTCGCGCGAAACGGAGGTAATACGAAATGGATGCTGAACAACTTCATTGGTTTTGGAGATTTTTGGATGGGTTTGTTTCGAATCCCAACAGGGCGACTTTTAAGGTTAATGAACCTCACCGTTTTTTTGATCTTGAGATTATGCTTAAAGTTGCTCCTGAAGATGAGGCGCTTTTTACACCAGCAGTGTTGGGAGCGCTCGAGGTTATTCTAACCGTAAGGACAGGGATCACAAGTATCAAGATCGATCTTGATAATAGTTCGTTTTTTAAGATAAGAGAAACGCAATCATATATGTAGCGTGTCTTAAGTAGGGTCCCATGTAATGGGGCTTTTTGTTTTGTTGACTTATTAACTTAGATGTGCTATGATGAACATAATAAAGAGATGTCGTCGAGTTTCTTAAATAAAAACAAAGAGTTATGAACGGAGTTATTATGAACGGAGTTATTAAAACTCTTACCGATAGAGGATTTGGATTCATTTCTCGCGAAGGCGAGACAAAGGATCTCTTTTTCCACTCTAATGAACTCAAGGGTGTTGCATTCAACGAACTTAAGGTTGGTGATGCAGTTACTTTCGAAGTTGTAAACGGTGAGAAGGGGCCTAGCGCAGTGAATGTTTCACGTGCCTAAGCACTGAAAAAACAAAAAACCACTAAGCTTTTTGCTCGGTGGTTTTTTGTTTTTTATGCGACCAAGAATCACAAAACACCCCCTTCTCACACGTTCGGATACCCAGCGGTATCCTCACTCTGTCCTCCGGCACTCCGTTGTCAATCCAATTCGTTCCACTCAGGATTGACAACACCCTGCTCCGCGCCTTCGGAATGGTTCGGAAGGGATATTTTGTGATTTTGTGTACGAGGAAAGGTGGGTATCCCCACCCAAAACCATAAACGAGTCCTCAAGGGGGAGTCAGGTGATATCGCTAGAATAGGGGGGTTGTAACAGTCTCACCCTTGGAGACGAGTGTTGGTTTGGGTGGGGAGACAATTCATGTACAAAAAACATCGGGTGTGTTATTCTTGTGTCTACTACTTGATATGGCAGACAATAATATTATTTTACGGTTTAATAAGGTCTTTTTTGAATTCGGTCATACGAAGCCCATCTTGAATGAGGCGGATTTTTCATTACGACGGGGGATGAAGGTGGCACTTATGGGGCAGAATGGGGCTGGTAAAAGCACAATTTTTAATCTTATCACTGGTGTGAAAACTCCTGATGAGGGAGCGATTTCAATAGAAGATGGCATGAGTATTGCCATTGCGAAACAGGTCATTCCCGTTGATAAAATGGACGGCACAGTTAAGGAGTTCTTCGAGGGTTGTTTTATAAAGAAAGTCTATGATATTGATCCTCGCATTGAAAAGATACTTGAGGTGGTGCATCTTGTGGTCGCACCAGAGAGAGTTGTGCGAACGTTATCGGGTGGCCAACAGGCACGGCTTTTGCTCGCCTCGGCACTTATTCAAGAACCAGATTTACTTCTGCTCGATGAGCCGACGAATAACCTTGATAAGGAAGGTCTTGCTCACCTTACACAATTTCTTGTTGATTATAAAAAAACGTGTATTGTGATTTCCCACGATGCTGATTTCTTAAACGCATTTACGAGCGGTGTGCTCTATCTTGATGTATTTACCCATAAGGTTGAGCAATATGCTGGGAATTATCTTAATGTGGTAGCAGAGATTACTGCGCGCATTGAACGTGAGCGAAGAAAGAATATGCGACTTATTAAGGAGATAGAACATCGTAAGGAACAGGCTGGTTTTTTTGGACAAAAGGGAGGGCACATGCGTGATGTGGCGCGTAAAATGAGAGAAAAGATTGATGAGCTTGAGGAGGACAAGGTGGAAATGCGGGAAGAAGATAAAATGATTCGGCGTTTTGTGATTCCCCCACAAGAAAACCTTTCGGGGAAGATCGTTACGATTTCTTCTGTGCCAATAATGGAAAAGGGGAAGCTCTCAAAGAAGAAGGTGGCGCTCATTTTAAAACCTAAAAACCACCTCCTTGTTACGGGTCCGAATGGTATTGGAAAAACAACGGTACTTCATAGCATTGCTACTGGTATCGCTACTGGGGTTGTTGTTGAGGAGGGGATACGGATTGGCTACTATCAGCAAGATTTTTCGACCCTTGATCCAGAAAGAACGGCATATCATTCACTCGAAGTTGCCATAGGGAATGAGGGGCGCGAGGAGACTATTCGATCTGTGGCATCTGGGTTTTTATTGGGAGCTAATGTATTAAAAAGTCTTGTTGGTAACCTTTCCGAGGGGCAGAAGGGGCTTCTTGTGTTTGCGGGGCTTGTGTTACAGCGTCCTGGACTTCTTATCCTCGATGAACCTACGAATCATATTAATTTTAGACATTTGCCGGTAATCGCGGAGGCGCTTAATAAATACGATGGGGCAATGATTTTAGTGAGTCACATTCCAGAGTTTGTGAAACAAATTCGTATCGACGAGACACTCGATTTCGAGGCTTTGATTAAGAAATAAAAATTTGATCTGTAGTGTGGGTATTTCTCACGCGTTCGCCACTCCAGCGTGTGGCTCACTCATCCGCAGGCGCTTCGTTGTCAATCCAACTCATTTCGACTTGGGATTGACAACACCAAGCTCTGCGCCTGCGGAATGGTTCGAAACACCCTACCCTACAGATCAAAAACGGAATTTTATACAGGATAGAACGTGGGCACCCACCGAGCGGAATTGTTGACCGTTTTGGCATGGTTCCGCCTTTTGGGCGGACAAAACGGGAAACACCTCGGAGCCGGCGGCTGGGCCGGCGAGAATGAGTGAGGTGGTGCCACGTTCTATCTAAAAACAAATTATGTTTATTGATGAAGTGACAATTAATGTTAAGTCGGGGAAGGGCGGCAAGGGGGCCGTTGCTTTTAATAAGATCAAGATGGCGCTTGGACCGACAGGAGGGAATGGTGGGTTAGGCGGGAGCGTTTATTTGGAGGCCATTGGAGATCTGGGGGCACTTCGACAGTTTCGCATGAAGAAGGATTTTAATGCAGAAGATGGCCGTGATGGACGCGACGCCTTTCGTGATGGACACGATGGTGATGACCTTATTCTTTTGGTTCCACGCGGGACAGTGGTGCATAATCTTACGACAGAGACGGAACACGAGCTTACGAAAGTTGGCGAGCGATTGCTTATTATAAAAGGAGGGCGTGGGGGAAAGGGCAACTTTCTTTTTCGGTCATCAACGAACACCTCGCCTACTCAATTTCAACCGGGATTACCTGGTAGGGAGTGCGCCTTGCGTCTCGAGTTAAAACTTATTGCTGATATTGGACTTGTTGGGTTACCCAATGTCGGGAAGTCGAGTTTTATAAATGAAGTTACGAATGCGCAAAGTCCCGTTGCTGATTACGCTTTTACTACCCTCGAACCTCATCTTGGGGCATATTATGGTCTCATTCTTGCTGATATTCCAGGACTTATTGAGGGGGCGTCATTGGGGAAGGGGTTGGGTATTAAATTTCTTCGCCATATTGAGCGTACGGGAATCCTATTTCATTTTATTGATGTGAATAGTGAAGATCCTGTAGGGGATTATAAGGTGATTCGCAAAGAGCTTGGCGCCTATAATCCACTTCTTCTAGAAAAACAGGAGTATATATTTGTGACAAAAATAGATACCGTAGATGAAAAACGTGTCAAAGAGATGCTAAAAAAACTCAAAACATATTGTGAAGGTAAAGAAGTAGGGGCTATTTCTATCCACGACCCAGAGAAGATGGCTATGATGGAGAGTCTGCTTAATCATATTAAAGGCGATCTCAATATATAGTAGTGAAAACTTTTGATTTCGCTTGGGAAATATCGTATTTTTAATCGGCACCGTATTGATCCTGACAAATCAACAAAAACTGATATATTTAGCTTAGTACAGCCGGCCTAAATTTCGCCCTGAAATGCAACCGTCGTGTTTGTTTTTTGTTTTATGATACC
>CAYIOQ010000056.1:0-5039 GCA_964365055.1 uncultured Candidatus Saccharibacteria bacterium
ACCAGCTCGCAGAAACAGACCAACACACCTATGAAAAAGCCTTTGGAGTCACTATCGAAGTACAGACAGCGACGAACAAAGAAGCGATGGGAGTAAAATATTGGAAAACCATCTCATACGCTGAACTACCACCAGAACTTAAAAATATGATCGAATTCATAGAAATAGATAGACCACTTGCGGTAAGACCGACAAAAAAACCAGGGAACTCCCTGGTTTTTTTACATTCCTCTAAGGATTTTAATTCTTTCTTCTATTGGGGGGTGTGTCATAAAAAGCGAGTGGAGCCATGGCGTTTTCTTTCTCTTATCAAACGGATCATCGAGCCAAAGATGAGCAGTGGTATTGTTCGCACGTGCCATAGGAGTTGTGTCTGATGAAATCTTCTGTAACGCGCTTGCAAGCCCTTCCGGATAACGCGTAAGTAACACCCCAGAGGCATCAGCCAAAAACTCGCGCTTCCTTGAAATTGCAAGTTCCATAAGGTTCGCAGCAATAGGAGAATGTATGTAAATAATGATACAAACAAGTATAAAAACGCCACTGCCCCCCCTATCATCATCTCGATCACGAAAACCACCCCAAAGCCACGAACGCATAAACATGTCTGCAAGTAAAGAAATAAAACCAGCCAAAATAACAGCAACCGTTGAGAGAAGCATGTCCCTGTTTCCAATATGCGAAAGTTCGTGAGCCAACACCCCCTCGAGTTCTGTTTTATTCAGCCTTTGAAGTAACCCCTCTGTCACTGCAACCACCGCGTGTTCTGGGTCCCGCCCTGTGGCAAAAGCATTGGGCTGACTCTCGGGCACAATGTAAATCCTCGGCGTGGGAAGTCCTGCGGTGATAGCGAGATTTTCAACAATAACATAGAGCTCTCTCGCGTTCTCTCGCGTTACAGGTTGCGCATGATACATGCTGAGTACGATCTTATCCGAATACCAGTAACTTATAATACTCATAAGTGAGCTAAAAATAACTGCGATATATAAAATAACAGGATTTCCATATACTTGCCCAAAGATAAATCCGGCGCCAATTACCACACCAAAAAACACGGTAAACATCAGCCATGTCTTCTGAATATTGGATGCTTTGTGTGTGTATATATTCGCCATTTACTAGAACTTTACTGCCACAGGTTCTTTCGCCGCCTCTTCTGCAAGCTCAAAAAACTCACGCTTCGTGAAACCAAAAGACCCTGCAATAAGATTTGCAGGGAACGTCTCAATCTGTGTATTAAGATCACGTACGTTGCCATTGTAAAATCTGCGCGCTGCTTGAATTTTATTTTCCGTATCAGAAAGCTCATCTTGCAACTTAGAAAAACTCTCTACCGCACGAAGCGCTGGATACGCCTCAGCAATTGCAAACATACTCTTCAGTGCAGCTGTCACCATATTATCAGCAACCTCTTTATCGTGCACAGACTGTGCCCCAAGCGCCTGGGCTCTCGCCTTTGTTACGTTTTCAAACGCCTCACGCTCATGAGAAGCATATCCTTTTACCGTCTCAACAAGATTAGGAATAAGATCATAGCGACGTTTAAGTTGCACATCAATGTCAGCCCACGCCTCATCGGTCTGGTTTCTCCTCCCTACCAAACCGTTATACGTTGCTATTGTCCAAATCGCGACAACCCCAACTACAATATATACAATATAGAGTGGATTCATACTATTATTTTTAAAATTTTATTAATCTATAAAGATATACCACAAAAGACTCTATTTTAAAAGAGTCGGCGATAAAGCACTGGATACACTACCGATTGCGCAAACCGACAGTCTTACCTGCCTTCTTTGCGTGTTTCTTCTTTGCAATCTTTTTCTTTTTATACATAATAAGTACTAAAAAAATTATTTTGCTGTAGTCTTTTTATTTCTTAACATAAATCTACCCTCAAGCATCGCCACTCTTTTCTCTAGCATTGTAAATTCTTCTGCATCCACCTTTTTCTTCAGAGAAGATTTCATAAACCCAACGTCTGACTTCACTATCTCCAAATTTACCGCCAAATCACCAATCATTTCTGTGTGTATATTAAGTATGCCTTTTATACCTATTACGTCGTCCTTAAGAGTACTTACGTCGGTTTTTAATTCAGAAAGATTATTTTGAATACCCCCATACTGCTCAGCAATAAGACGCACATTGCTATCAACGTATTCCATAAAAACGCCAAGTCGGCGTACCTCACTTAACACATCCGGTTGTTTTTCTATTTTTTTAGACATAAACTATCTAGTTGATATTATCTATCCTACCATACATTTTAATATAGTTGTATCAACCACTCTAAGTTTTTTCAAACCCTAGTGCCTGCACTGAGCGAGCGAGGCGAGTCGAATGTGGTCCCAACGGGAATCGGACCCGTATTTACGCATTGAAAGCGCGCTGTCCTAACCATTAGACGATGGGACCCCTCCTCTCTAATCTTACTTTTTTACCACAGGGTATGCTTTTTTTCAACTCAATTATATTGGGCTTGATGAATAATAACCCATAGTTCCGCAAAGACCATAAACGAATCCTCAAGGGGGAGTCAGGTTATATCGCTATAAATAGGGGGGTTGTAACAGTCACCCCCTTGGAGACGAGTGTTGGTCTTTGTGGAACATTGGCGGAGAGTGACAGAAAAAACACGTTATTCACCAAGCTCTATAATACCTGCCAATAAAAAAGCCCGCCTTACAGCGAGCCCACTCCTTCTTAAAACCTGATGTGCAAAATGGTCATCGTCGGCACATATCGCGGATCCGGCGCAATACCATGTGGCGCATGCGTACTAATCGCCCAATATTCCACTGCCCCAATGAGAAGCAACAATAATCGTCTCCCTGTCGGACCCATCTTCTTCACGATTGCATAAAGCCCAGCCGAAACAGGCAAGAGCAACGAACCCGTGTTGACCCCCGTATTGTGTAAGCCGCGAATGACTGGATTTATTTCGTAGTTCACGCCGTAGCGAGCGATCCCCTCCTGCGTGAGGTCGTAGTCGATCGCAATCAACCTAAGAACCTCGAGATAATTCAACACCTCTTCCTCACTCCAACCAGGAAACAACTCATGACAACCGTTATATCTATTTGCCCTTTCATTAATCTCTGCAAAAATCTTCTTGATGTCGTGTCGAACAACTCCGAAGTCAGAACGACTTGTTTCCTCAGCATTGCCTGCACCAGCGCAAACAAAGAAAAACAATGCAACGCACACCATTCTCATCAAATTCTTCATTCTTTTCACACGTCCTTTCTTTTCAAAACTGGCAACAAATTTACCAGCTACCAAGAGAAATAATATCACAAAATACAAAAAAGTCAAATTCACCACAGCTTCCCTGTTTGATTCTTCATACAATCTTGTGGTACAAAAGAAACAATGAAAGGGAGGGTTGGCCGAGCGGTTTATGGCGCTAGTCTTGAAAACTAGTTGGGGGAAACCCCTCACAGGTTCAAATCCTGTACCCTCCGCCTTCGGTTCGCCGAAGCGAACCTACGGCGTGACGCAGTCCGCCAATAGGTTTGCGAAGGCGACAAGATGTTTATGTATTATGTCTATAGCCTAAAATGCAAGGATGGATACTATGTTGGTTGTACCGACAATATTGACGGGCGCTTGGATAGGCATGGAAAAGGTGATGTTCCCGCTACAGCAAATCGCTTACCCATAAACTTAGCGTTCTATTTTACTATCGAGGATAAATATAAAGCATACGAATTCGAAAAGTATCTCAAATCGGGTTCGGGTCGAGCATTTCTTAAAAAACATTTTTAAAAATACCAACTTTTACAAAGTGGTTTTTTATTATGCAACAAGGATTTTGGGCAAAACTAAAGAGGCCTATCGTGGCCATAGCACCCATGGCAAACGTCACCGACGCTGCATTTCGACAGATGTTTGTTGAGTGCGGAAAACCAGATGTTTTTTGGACAGAGTTTGTCTCCGTAGAAGGACTTCTTTCGAAAGGAAAAGAACACCTACTTGTCGATTTTTGGCATACCGAAGCGGAGCATCCCATCGTAGCTCAGATTTTCGGAGCAAAACCCGAACAATTTGAACAAGTAGCAACGATGATAGCCGAACTTGGCTTCGATGGAATCGACATTAACATGGGCTGCCCAGACCGAGGCGTTGAAAAACAGGGTGCGGGCGCAGCGCTTATAAAAAATCCAAAACTTGCCAAAGAAATTATCAAGGCAACACATCGCGGTGCCAAAGGGCTCCCCATCTCCATAAAAACACGTATTGGATATTCCAAAAATCAAATTGAAGAGTGGATCCCCCATCTCCTCGAGGAAAACATTGCCGCACTTACCATTCATCTCCGTACAAGAAACGAGATGTCAGACGTCCCTGCACACTGGGAATTTGCTCACAACATAGTAATCCTAAAAGACCGTCTCGCACCCGACACGCTCCTCCTCGGCAATGGCGATTTATACACCTTAGATGAAACGCAAAAAAAGATAGAAAAATCTAGAATGGATGGCGCGATGATCGGGAGAGGCATTTTTGGCAATCCATGGTTTTTCTCCGGACACATCCCAACCGCGGAAGAACGCCTTACACGCATGGTGGAACACGTAGAACTGTTTGAAAAACTCTATAAAAGCAACCTCGACAAAAAAGAAGGAGCTCTCAAAAACTTCGATATCATGAAAAAACATTTTAAAGCCTACGTAACAAGCTTCGATGACGCAAGAGAACTCCGCATCCTCCTCATGGAAACAAAAAACGCCACAGAAGTTCGAACAATCACAGAGGCGTTTCTTTCTTCCCATTTTATGCTACAACAAAGTTAGTACCTAAATAACAAAATAGGAGGTGTTATCATGCTATCAGCGTGCTACACCCTTGAGGAATATTATTACACGATCGAAGAAATGATTGCAATGATTGATGAACCAAATCGCTCTGTATGCGCTCGTATTCTTGTTGAAAATCGAAAGCTCTTTCAAACAGTCCAGGGCTCAACAAACAATCACCAGGCATGGCCCGGAGGCTACTTCGACCATGTTCAGGAAATTATGAACATT
>CAYIOQ010000057.1:0-1192 GCA_964365055.1 uncultured Candidatus Saccharibacteria bacterium
CTTTTGTCCAGGGGCTTTTAAATAAACAACGACCATAATTTGGTCACAAGAGAGCCTCGCGCTCTCTTTATATTTTATCTAATTGTCATTCCCTTGTAGTAGGGAATCTAGAATTAGAGTAATCACAACCCCCCCCACACGTATTCACTCCTGAACTTCGTGCAACTCCCGCTCTCGTTATGTCGTTCATACGTGCGGGGGATTTATTATTTAGTATTCCGTACCCAACCAAACCAACACTCATCTTCATATTTCTCTAAGCTTATTGGGGGGTTTTGGGTGGTATGCCGCGGCATACCACCAGAACGAGGTTTTGACTTTATATTGTATACGTGTTAATGTAACTTACCTTGAAAACAAAAGGGGGAAGTAATAATGCGTATCATCGAGTTTGCACTTAAGCATTATATTCTTTTGATCGTATTGGCATTTTTCGGTTTTATTACTATCAATCATTCTTGGCATAAGCCAGTGGAAAAGGGTATCGTAGTGGTACCGCAAGTAGAAGAGGTTTTTGCACCCGTTCCTAGGGTTGAAAAGAAAGTGGTAGTTTCAAGGGCGATGACCGTAGCAGAACGGGCACAATACCAAGATGGTGTTGAAAATGTTGATGATTGGTACGCTGATTTTGATATGAGCTTCTGTATAAAGATTGGTACACTACACACTGTTTTTTTTGAAGATAAAGAGATTGTATACCGTTTTATTCAGATGTGTCATAAAAATCCTGATGTTGCTGAAGAAATCGGGAGAGAACTTCGTGGAGTTAAAATTATCTTTATTCGTGATTTTGAATTTATCCGTCGGTATAGTAACCACGACAAGGTGGTAATTAATTCAGGTTTCATATTTTTCTCTTGTGTAGAACGGTTGGTAAGTCCTGAGAACGTATTGGCGTATCTCAAAAGTCCGTATAAAAAGTAATGGTTGTGAACCGTCCCTCGAGGCGGTTTTTTGTTGACAGGGTGGTTCGTTTTGAACTACAATCATTTAGCACTCATATGTCGAGAGTGCCAATCAATTAATAGTAAGATAGCTTTTTAGCGGCTTCGCCGTTTAGCTCGTTGGTAGTATTACTAAAGAGCTAGCGAGCTAGTCAACTAATGGGCTGGTAAATTATGAAAATACAGCCATTGTCTGATCATGTCTTTGTGGAATCTGCAAAGGAGGAGGCGAAGACAAAAAGCGGTAT
>CAYIOQ010000057.1:1292-4886 GCA_964365055.1 uncultured Candidatus Saccharibacteria bacterium
GCAAACGTTATTGATAAGGTGGGTAAGGACGGTGTGGTAACAGTTGAGGAGTCTCAGACAATGGGACTTACAAGTGAAATTGTAGAAGGAATGCAGTTTGATCGCGGATATGTCTCTGCGTATATGGTGACAAACCCAGATCGCATGGAGTCAATTCTTGAAAATCCATACATTCTTGTTACTGATCAGAAAATTTCTTCTATTAATGACATTCTTCCTTTGCTTGAAAAACTTATGCAGGGAGGTAAGAAGAATCTTGTTATTGTTGCTGACGATATCGAAGGCGAGGCTCTTGCAACACTTGTTGTAAACAAGCTTCGTGGAATTTTTAATGTGCTTGCAATTAAGGCGCCAGGGTTTGGTGATCGAAAGAAGGAGATGCTTCAGGATGTTGCTATTATAACGGGCGCAGAATATATCTCTGAAGAGACGGGCCGTAAGCTCGATGCGACAGATATTACTATGCTTGGTAAGGCAAGAAAGATTATCGCGGATAAGGATAAGACAACTATTGTAGGAGGAGGTGGCGCGAAGGATAAGGTTGAGGCACGCGTGAAACAGCTTAGAGCGCAAATTGAAAAAACAGATTCAGAATTTGATCGTGAGAAACTCGAGGAGCGTCTTGCAAAGCTTGCGGGTGGTGTAGCTGTCATCAAAGTGGGTGCACCAACCGAGGTCGCCCAGAAAGAGCGACAACATCGCATTGAGGATGCTGTGAATGCCACTAAGGCTGCGGTTGCCGAAGGAATTGTTCCTGGAGGCGGTGTGGCGCTTGTACGAGCTATTACATCCGTCGAGGCTCTTAAAAAGAAATTTACGAGCGATGAGGAGTTCGCTCAGGCTGTTGGTGTAGGTGTTGTCCTAGAGGCGCTTAAGGCTCCTTTGAAGCAGATTGCAGAGAATGCCGGGTATGAAGGAGCTGTGGTGTTGAACGAAGTATTGAGCAAGAAAGACATGCCGTCCTATGGTTTTAATGCAGCAACTGGTGGTTATGGAGACCTTGTGAAAGATGGCATTATTGACCCTACAAAGGTAACGCGTTCTGCACTTGAACATGCAGTATCTGTTTCTTCACTTCTTATGATTACCGAGGCGGTTGTTGCCGAGGCTCCAAAGAGAGAAGAGAAGGGTATGGGTGGTGGTGGAATGGGGATGGGGGGTGGTATGCCAGGAATGGGAGAATACTAAGATAGTTTCTAGCTGTTAGCTTTTAGGGAATTAGGATGACCGTATGAAAAAAGACCTTGCTTGCTTGCGCAGGGTCTTTTTTTGTGCTTTACTATAACAAGATACTTTTACAAAGAATGGAGGTAAAATTATGAGGTCATTAGGGTTGTTGGGAATGTGTGCCGATTTTTTTCAAAAATATATTTTGAGAAAAAAGAAATGTTCTAGATGTGGATGTGTGATTAATGATATCTGCAAGAATGAAAATATGTTTGAAGGTTTTAATTTTCCTTTTATACCATTGTTTTGTCATACGTGTAAAAATATTTGTTATGAAGTAGAACGAAAAAACAAAGAAACGCGTGAAGAATATAAAAGAGACTATGCGATCGAACTACGAGAATTGCGTAATGGTGGCTTGTGTATTTTTGATAAAGAGTGTACTGGCTTTTGCAGGGAAAGGGCGAAAAAAGATGGTTTTTGTTCAAAACATGTTTGTTGTGAGTGCTGTGAGTGTTTAGGGCAAGCAGTTCGAGAATGTGAAGATTGTGGTAACATCCTTTGTGGTTTGTGTGATTGTCCAAGATGTTCATGGGGTCTCTAAGAAATTAAAAAGATAAAGAATTCCCACATCGTTGGGATTTTGTTTTACGAAATTAGTATTTTAACAAATATGATGCACAATGGTTGTCTACTATGCGATCGCATAGTATGGAATATGAGAATGAAAAATTAAAAGCCCCTATCTGGGGCCGGGTATATTTGAAGCTTTGTGGGGGGTATGTTTCCGAGGTTACTCTTGCGAGCATTCTTGCAGGATGAGATTTTTCGATAAATCAGGCCTGGCCTGTGACTTTACTTCTGGTATTAATACATTCTTGCAAGAATGTGGGTGCGTGCACCCTTCCTCGGCTCTTGGAGAGTTCCAGCTTCTTCCAAGAGGATTTACATACCCCCCAACGTACTAAATGTATGTTAGCATATGTTTTATTTTTTGACAAGGGTGTGGTGATTTTTGATTGTGAGATAATATGAAGATAAGATGAATTCACCGACAGAGATAATTAAGGAGCGGCTTGATTTAGTAAGTTTTTTGGGAGGGTATATTAAACTTACGAAGGCAGGGGTTAACTATAAGGGCGTATGTCCTTTTCATAAGGAAAAATCTCCTTCGTTTTTTGTTTCTCCCGAGAAGCAGATTTGGCATTGTTTTGGCTGTGGTGTGGGTGGTGATGCGTTTGGGTTTTTGATGAAATTTGAAAATATTGAGTTTCCAGAGGCGCTTAGGGTATTGGCAGAAAAGGCTGGTGTTCAGCTTGATGAGTACCGTCGCGGATCGTATATGCAGATTGATAAAGATCTTTATGGTATTTGTGATTTTGCGGCTCAATATTTTTCTGCGATTCTTTTTAGTCCTGCAGGCAAGGAGGCGCTTGATTATCTTACAAAGAGAGGCCTTAAGGAGGAGACGATACGCGAGTTTAAACTTGGGTATATTCCCTCTCAGTCTGAGCTTCTTAAAAAATATTTTATCTCTAGGCGTATACCCATTGAAAAAGGTGAAGTAGCGGGGTTGTTTTTGAGAAAAGGGAGCGATACGTATGATCGATTTCGAGGACGTATTATGTTTCCTATCGAGGACCGGTTGGGGAGGACGGTTGGTTTTACGGGGAGGATTTTTGAGACCGATGCGGTACGCCTTAAGGAGCGCGGAGAGCGGGAAGGAAAATACGTGAACACTCCAGAGACGGCTATTTTTAATAAGAGTAAGTTGCTTTACGGATTCTCAACCACGAAGCACGCTATTCGTGAGCAGAATTCGTGTGTATTTGTGGAGGGACAGATGGATTTTTTGATGAGTTATCAGGCGGGGCTTAAGAACGTAGTAGCTACCTCTGGAACCGCGATGACCCGGGACCATCTTACACAGCTCAAGTATCTTACTAAGCGTCTTATTTTTGTTTTTGATGCTGATATAGCCGGTCAACATGCTACGGAGCGTGCAATTGAGATGGCACAACAGGCTGGGTTTGAACCACGCATTGTGCGTATCCTTGAAGGCAAGGACCCCGGAGAATATTTTATGGGAAAATCAATTACATCAGAACTATTCGAAAAAGAAAGTATTCCGGCAACCGATTATTTTTTTCACACCTTACTTACCCCTGTCATTCTTAAGGGAGTAGAGGGCGATGGCGTACAAAAGAAATTTACGGCAGTACGGGCATTTTTGGATAGGGTGGCAACGATTGCTTCGGCTACAGAACGTGGTCATTGGTTAAATACTGTTGCAGATGCTGCGCGTGTAAACATGGATGATTTACGGCGAGATCTTGAGGAGATTATGCAAAAGAAGACGTATAGTGATAGTGCATATTCGAGAAACGAAGCGATGCCACCTTCTGTGCAGGAACGACATATTGCGAC
>CAYIOQ010000058.1:0-4819 GCA_964365055.1 uncultured Candidatus Saccharibacteria bacterium
CAGAACGATACACCATCGATCCGAAAGAAATGTTTCTATTTTTCAAAATTGCACGCACGATGTCCGCCTGGTTATGATACACCTCGTACCGAACAGGTGCCACTTCTGGAAACTTCTGCATCTCCTCTCCCTTTTTTCTAAAACTAAAATTACTGCTCACCCACACCGCATCCTCATGCTCATCAAGTAATTCAATGCACGTCTCTACATACTGCGGTGCCATGGTGTCGTCGTGGTGAAACATCATGACATATGGGGTTGTGTATGAATACCTTACAGCCTGCTGAATATTATCATCCGCACCAAGACGTTCTTTGTTTTGTCTGAATGTAATATTTAACCGTGAAAAACTTTCTACAACATCCCGTATCTCAGCATCCACAGGGCTTGGATCATTGAAAATTATGATCTCTATTTTATCTACCACGGTTTGTCGCGCAATACTTTCTAAACACTCCCGAAGATGTTCTGGTTGGTTATAAGAAGGGATGGCAATTGTAATACGCTTTTGGGCACTCATTGTTGTTATTCTATTAAACTCAATATTTTTCTAGCGAATGACTCTTGGCTAAATCGATCATATTCAGGTGACTGAATATATGTATTAATGGCGTCAATATATTCTAGGTATCGTTTTTTTGTCATTGTACGTAAATATAATTCAAGCTCACCGTAATTTTTGAAATCACGCATATCGATAAACGCAGCCTTATGAACAAAATCTGCAATATCTGGCGCTCCAAGATAAATCGGAACAGACCCGGCAAACATGGCATCAAAAATTTTTTCTGTCACGTAACCTTTTGAGACAGTGTTCTCTAAAGTGAACGTAAATTTGTATTGCGCAAGCGTTCGAATCTTATCATCTACGGACCCTCGATGGCTCCCTAGAATCGCCTCGCGCAGTTGTCTTGTCTCACCAATAATCGATTTATCCCACCCCATGCCATAAAGATCAAAATCCTTACCAGAAAAATATTCTATAATTTCTAATCGCTCCTTATAAAGTTCGCGATAAAATACTCCGCTCACTATTCCCGCCAAAATCCGTTTAAGCGTGAGCGGAACGCGTTTATTTCCACTAATCATAGTCACAAACCTCTTCTGCTCCAAATTGTCATTTACTCTAGTATTCCTACTATATGGTTCGGGGAAATAAAGAGTGTGAAATGTTGTCTTTGGAGATACCTTTTTTCGAAATCCCTCTGGCATCATGGTGTGTGGGTACCAAGCACTATATTTTTTAAGAAGCATAAAAAAACGAAATGCGATAATAGGTGATTCTTGAGAAATAAGGAGAAGAGGTTTCACGCCACTATCTAAAAACTTTTTGGTTACCGGCGTAATCATGTGAGAGATAAGCGACACGTTTCGCGGTCGTTCAGGCATTCCAAAATACACATCCGATGTGACAAACTCTATCCCCTGTTTCTTCGCTTCGGAAGCGAGATGGCAAAGAGGAAGAATAGTATGACTTACGGTACGGGCAATCTCAGGATTAAATAATTTATTTCCAGCGAGTGCAGGTAAATCAATATCAAAAACAACAAACCTACTCTCCTTATTCATGAGAAAAAATGTCAGTCGAAACAGCAAACTCTTTTGCGATCGCCTCAAACTCCTTGCACTGTTCCTCTGTTAAAGGAATTCCCTCCTTCAATCGTTTTGTATACATCAGCTTTTCTGGATCACCAGCGACAAGCACCCCGTTAATTCCCAGCACAGGTTTCTCCCTCCTTATTTTTTCCATCTCTTGTTTTAGACGACGCTTAAACGTTGACACAGGTTGAAAAGCGGCGATGTTTATTGCCACCATAAAATGACCGAGATTGCGTTTCTTCTTATCGACAGGGAACATACGGGAGACACCCAGACCAAAAGGCATCCCAGCAAGTAAACCAGAGAAAACATCAACCATAAGTGCCAATCCATATCCTTTATATCCTCCAAGCGGTAATAGTGCATTTGCCGTCATTGGGTCTTGTGTCTCCATTCCATTCGCATCAACAGCAACACCGTGAGGTAATACCTCACGGGATGCACGGTGCATAAGCAATTTATTCCAACTAATCTGCGAAGTTGCCATATCCAGACACACTGGCTCCTCACCGGTGCAGGGTGCTGCAAATGCAATGGGATTTGTTCCAAGGACTGGATTTGTGCCACCGTGAGGCACAACGAGCGCGTCACTATGTGTAAAACTTAACCCTATCATGTCATTATCTGCGGCCTCCAACGCATAAATCCCCGCTGCGCCAAAATGAGTCGAATGTGTAACCGTTACTGCGCTAATACCCTGTTTCTTCGCAAGAGAAATGGCTTTACGCATCGCAAAAAGTCCAGCATAAATACCGTGTCCGTTGTCTGCATCCACAATACCGGTTGCACCCGCAGTCTTTTGAAAGCTAATTTTAGGGCGTGGATTAATTCTTCCAAGTTTAATGGCGCGAATGTAGTGAGGAACCAACCTAACCCCATGAGAGTCTACACCCCTAAGAGACGTTTGAATAAGGGCGTCAGTAACATCTTGTGCGACTGTATTGGTTATTCCGGTCTTCTTAAAAAGGGCAGTCGTAAACTCTCGCAATAATTCCGCTTTAATAAACTTCATAATACTTTAGTGCGAGGATGATTTTATTATCTCTACTAATTTACTAACACTCTCTTCATAACCAACAAATTGCAAATTGGGTAGTTCCAACCTCAAACGTTCGCTGTTATTTGTATATTCGTTATTTAAACCCTCATTTTTAATTACAATTCCCGTATCACGGCCCATAACTTTTTGAATCTTTTTTGCAAGAGTAACTAAATCTATCGATACACCAGTTCCAATGTTATAAAACTTTTCCCGCATGTCGTGCTCAATTGCATATTTAACAATACGGACAAAATCGCTCACATAAACATAATTAAAGACAACGTTCTGCCATATTTCAATCGGCTCTCCGGCAAGCACCTTTTTAATAGAACTTGAGATGAAACGCAAATCCGCATCTTCGTGTTTCCCATATAATCCAAAAATACGAAAGCTCACAGCATCTTCTAAATTCTCAATTACTTTTGAACACACATATTTATAAAACCCATAATCGTCCTTAGGAACTCGTTCATCAAAATCTGTCTCCCTAATATTTCTAATATCGCGGCTTTTATCATACTCAGCCCCCGAACCACAAAATATTAATTTTGTCCCCTTCTTTCTTGCGCGCACGATATTAAAGAACATTCTTAGGTTCACTTCAACAATATTGGGAAGATTATTTTGTTTTCGATTGCCTCCAATATTCGCAGTGTGGATAATAACGTCCACGGGGTGTTCATCCAAATATTTTTGAACCGCAAAAGCATCTGTTAGCTCTAATTCCGAATGCCCTGGAGCAAATATTTCATACACTTCACCAAGTTCCTCCTGAATATTTTTACCGATAAATCCACTACCTCCGGTAAGAAAAATTTTCTTTTTTTGTTCCTGCATATTACTGCACTCGTTCAAGTATTGTTTTCATCAATTCCGGCATATCTTTTGGATGTCGCGCAGTAATAATATTTCCATCCTCTACGACAGCCTGATCGAGGTAGTGCGCTCCTGCATTTTTCACATCATCAATAATCCCCTGATAACAAGTTGCTCTTTTTTCTTTAAGAAGTCCTGCGGAAACAAGCACCCATGGTCCGTGACAGAAGGCAACGATAATCTTTCCTTTTTTGTCTACCTCGCGAAGGAAGTCCAATACTTCAGGTATCTGACGTACACGATCCGGCCCCTCAAAACCACCTGGAATCATAACTAAATCATAGACATCCTCTAGTTTTGTGGCATCAACAAGATTTGCGAAATACTTTATCAGAGTCTCGAGAGGAAACCCCTTACGAGATGCCACAACCCCTGCGTCCTTAGTTGCAATATCTACTTCGAGACCCGCCTCACGCAAACGGATCACAGGATAAATCACCTCCTCATCTTCAAATCCAGGACCAATGATTACTACAACTCGTTTTGTTTCTTTTTTGTTCATACTATATTTTGTTTAAATTCCTCCCTGTCTAAGAAGGGGTACATATCTTCAAGGGGTGGAATGGTAAAGGTACCATCTGGATGAATGACGTTTTTGGGGCGCGGATTAAGCTCTTGGTTTGGATCCATAAAAATCTCGCATATAACTGGCCCCGATATTTTAAGCGCCTTGGTGATCCCCAAAACGACTCCTTTGTTATTACGTATCGCGAGATAGGGAAGAGAAAACGCGCCTGCAATTTTTCTGAATGACGGAAACGTAACTCCGCTTGTAGCATCTGATGCGACCAAACGCTGATTAAAATAATTATTCTGTGTGTTTCGAATAGCAAGGTATCCTTCGTTATTAATAAGAAAAATTTTTGTAGGAAGTTTATGGTGTACTACAGTCTGCAACTCCTGAATATTAAGCATGATACTTCCATCTCCCGTAATGAGAACCGTTCTCTTTTTCCTATTTCCAAAACACGCACCAATCGCAGCAGGAAGATCATACCCCATCGCGGCGCAACCAACACTAAAAATAACTTGTTGGTTCTTTTTTGGCTTAAAGGCCTGATGTGTTGCAGTGAATGCCGTACCATCCCCAGTTACCAAAACCTCGTTGTTTCCTAACGCGCCAGAAAGTTCGTCAACGAAGTAATAATAATTCACATAACGACGCTGTGCCTTGTACTCTGGTAGGGTAACAGGATATTTCTTTTTCCATTCGCTACACTTTTTTCGCCATTCACTGATATTTAACCTTTCGGAGTAAAGGCAATTTTTAGGTGTTAATTTTAACTTTTATTGAGCAGTTCG
>CAYIOQ010000059.1:0-4622 GCA_964365055.1 uncultured Candidatus Saccharibacteria bacterium
CGATATGTGGCCTATCCAGTACTATTTCGGTAACAGTTTCAATGGCCTATAACGTTTCCTAGTATGCTATTTTACTTTTTGATATACTAAATACATTATATTTTTCATATACTATGCAACAAGATTCCAGAAAACATTTAGCTACACTAACAAAACGAAAACTAGTCGCTCAGGACACATATGAATTGACATTTTCTGTTCAAAATGAGTTTTCTTTTCTGGTGGGGCAATACGTGTGGGTTGAGATGGAGAAACTGGTATTTGAAGACGTGAAAGGAAATAGAAGAGCATTTTCCATCTGTTCATCACCCAATAAAGATAACACCATTAGTATAGTATTTAGAGAATCTTCGAGTGGTTATAAAAAAACGCTTCTTGCTATGCCACTCCAGTCACAGGTAAATATATATGGACCCTTTGGTTCTTTGGTACTGCCCACCGAACAAAACATACCCATTATTTTTATTGCAGGCGGTGTTGGTATCGCTCCTTTCCGTAGTATTATCCACAAATCAATCATTGACGGATCCGTACAGACCATTCACCTTATTTACGCAAACCCAAACCTCGAACGCGCTGCTTACATCGAAGAACTCAGGCAAATTTCAAAAAACCACACATCGTTCATTCTTCAAGAAATATACGAAAAAATAACTATTCAACATTTCCAAAAAATACCGCAAATTAAAAATTCGATTATCTACACCACCGGACCGGCAGAGATGGTCGATGCCGTGGGAACAATACTTACACAAATCGATATCCCAAAAAACAACACACACTTTGAGGAATTTTATCCTAAACAATTTGCACCGATAAATTCATTGTTTACAACCGACTTTCCCGTCACCGAAAATCTTTTTTCATTATCCTTTCAAAACACTTCAAATCACATCGTTCTTACAGATATCAATGGAAAGATAATTTTTGCAAATAAGGCAGCGGAACTTCTCACCGGATACTCTTTTGAAGAAATGCGAGGTCAAACCTCACGGCTATGGGGTGGGTTAATGGACAAAGCTTTTTATGCCACTCTCTGGGAAACGATCAAAATAAAACAAAAACCCTTTACTGCAAAAATATATAATCGTAAAAAAAAAGGAGTTGTTTATGTGGCCATTATGCGTATTTCACCTATTTTTAAAAAAGAAGGGAAACTTACCGGCTTTATGGCTACAGAAGAAGACATAACAGAACTCGAAAATTTAAACGACACAAAGACCGAATTTGTAGTTCTTGCGGCTCATCAACTAAGAACTCCATTAACAGTGATTCGTTGGAACATAGAAACGCTACTTGTTGATATTCTTGAAAAAGGAGAACTAAACCCTTTACAAAGAAAAAGCCTTGATGAAATATACACAGAAACCAAACACATGATATCACTCACGTCTAAATTTCTCAGTATTTCTCGTCTCCAGATGGGAAAATATACAATAAAATTAGAATCAACAGACCCTCTCCTAATTACAAAAAAGGTGCTTTTGGATCTTAAAAACCTTGCTGAAGAAAAAAAACTTATTATAAAAGAATTATACGCTAAAAACGTGTTGGCAGTTTATACCGATCCAGATTTTATACAAATAATTCTTGAGAATCTTATCTCCAATGCAATAAAATATAGTAATTTGGGAGGAAACATAGAAATAGAAATTTCTTTAGATAAACAAAAGGATATCCCCGAAGTATATGCAATAAAAGAAAAAAATATCTTTATTCGTGTCTCTGATACCGGAATTGGTATTCCAAAACAAAATCAAGCCGGAATATTTCAAGGATTTCCACGCGCCGAAAATGCAAAAAAGATTGATACAACTGGTTTTGGTTTCGGTCTTTATATGACAAAACTTATCGTAGAACATTCGAATGGAAAAATATGGTTTGAATCCGAAGAAAACAAAGGAACAACATTCTACATCCTCCTTCCTGTTCAATAAGACAACAATTTAAAAAACGATGTATTCCATCGTTTTTTAAATTAAAACCCCGTTTTTCCGGCACAAAGCCAAGTGGGTATCCGCAACGTATAACCCAAGGGTTAAAGTAATGTAAGATGTCCCTAAGGAAATTATTTGATCCGAAAAACGGGGCCTTGTGTCTATTATATCAAAAAAAACGTGCGTCAAACATCGTCACTGTGCATAAATATCTAGTGTCATTCCCGCGAAGGCGGGAATGACAAACACACTTAGAGCATATTATACTGATGGTATGAATCCCGTTAGAGTTTTCCAATTCTAATGGTGTTGAGATGAAGTTATAAAACAAAATATAATATTTAATATGCTAACGATTAGTAAAAACTCTAACGGGATGAAAAAAATACGAATTGGTGTGCTCATGGGTGGTACCTCTAATGAACGAGCGGTGTCGTTGTTGTCCGGCGCGCAAGTACTAAAAAATCTTTCACGCGATCTCTATGATGTATCAAAGATAGAAATTACGAAAGATGGAAAATGGTTTCTTAATAACAAAACATTTCTCACGATTCTCCCTGATCGTGATCTAAAAAAACGCTTTGATGTCATTTTTATTGCACTCCACGGAACATTTGGTGAAGATGGGAAGGTACAGTCTATTTTAGATACCCTACAAATCCCCTACACTGGTTCGGGTGCACTTCCTAGCGCACTGGGTATGAATAAGGCAAAAACAATGGAACTCCTTGCTATGCATAAAATACGCATGCCACAAACCATTTCTTTACGAAAAAATGACAAAACCACACCGGCAATCACCTTTCCCTCTGTTGTAAAACCAAATGCAGCGGGTTCAAGCGTTGGCGTAAGTATCGTAAAAGACAAGAAAAGTCTCATTCCTGCGCTGCGCAAGGCGTTTAAAGAAGATAAAAAGGCCCTCGTCCAAGAATATATAGAAGGCCGCGAACTTACCTGCGCAGTTATAGGAAACTCTGCCAACAGTGACCTTGTCGCACTCCCTCCGATAGAAATAGTTTCTCCGGGAACATTTTTTGATTATCGTGCAAAGTATCTATCGAAAAAAACACAAGAAATCTGTCCCGCTCCTATCGATAAAAAAAATTCTGCTGAACTTATTAGATTAAGTAAAAAAGTCCACGCAACTCTTGGTTGCGACGGACTTACTCGTTCTGATTTTATTCTCTCGAAGAACGACAATAAACTCTATTTTCTTGAAATCAACACCATTCCCGGTCTCACCGAAGCAAGTCTTTGCCCTAAGGCAGCAAAAGCCGCTGGCATATCCTTTCCGAAATTCTTAGATAAACAAATCCAACTCGCCCTTAGTAAATAAAAATAACAAGGAGTAGCGTGAGAACACTCACCGAGCGGAATTGTTAACCGTTTTGGCATGGTTCCGCCCTTTAGGCGGACAAAACGGGAAACACCTCGGAGCCCCGACGTCACGTCGGGGCGAGAATGAGCGAGGGGGTGTTCTCACGCTACTCGATAAACTAAAACATTATATCTTCTTCGGCTCTCGAATACGAGTGAATTTCTTTTGGCGTAAACCAAAGTTTTACCTCTTGTTCAGCCTCTGCAGTGTTCCCTGATGCATGTACGATATTGCGTACTCCCCTCTTCTGTGCGTTTGCTAACAATGGCGAATCTACTGAATAATCACCTCTTAGTGTCCCCATGTCAGCCTGAGACGGAAGAGTACCTCCTGTAATCTTACGTACCATTTCCACCGCATGAAGACCCTGTACTACCATTTTTATAACAGGACCAGATGCCATAAAATCCACTATCCAACCATGTACCATTCTTCCAATCTTCACGGCATCATCAGTGCCCATCTCCTGAACGGGATCCAAGCCATATTTTTGATATGTTGCCAAAGTTTTCTCTCCCATTGCACGAAGATTCGCATCAGATGATGAATAGTGCTTTGCAAGGTCCTTTTTTGAAGCCTGAAACATCTGCATAGCCACAATCTTTAATCCACGTTGTTCAATACGCTTAATAATTTCCCCGACCAATCCTCGCTTTACTCCATCAGGCTTTACAATAACAAGCGTACGTTCTTCTTTAAATAACAGTTTTACCATAATTATTTTTTCTTTTTAATTTCTAAGGATAATTCTTTTAATTGCTCGCCAAGTACCGCAGACGGGGCATTCATCATAAGATCTCGTCCATCTCCTGTTTTAGGGAAGGCTATCACCTCTCTGATGTTTGGCTCATTATGAAGAAGCGCGACCAATCTATCAAGTCCCCAAGCAATACCGCCATGGGGTGGGGCACCATATGAAAATGCCTGTAACATATGACCAAAATGATTTTTAATACGCTCTTCGTCAAACCCCATGATCTTAAATACCGCCTCAAGCGCATCTGACTTATGATTTCTAATACTTCCTCCTCCGATCTCAAATCCATTGAGTGCAACGTCGTATTGAGTAGTAAGAATTTCTGGGATATTCTTGCCCGCGAGAAGATCATCCATATATTCCGGTTTTGGTGCAGAAAAAGGGTTGTGTGTAAACGTCCATCCCCCCGTATCTGTTTTTTCAAAAAACGGAAAATCGATTACCCAACAAAATGCCAATAAGTCTGGATCATTTTTATCTTTTCGCATGTCGGGTCGATCGGTGCCATACTGCTCCATTGCATCTTTGTAGGATATTCGAGGAAAAGGTA
>CAYIOQ010000060.1:0-4496 GCA_964365055.1 uncultured Candidatus Saccharibacteria bacterium
ACGATTCCTGCCATAAGATCTTTTATGGCGCCAACTTTTTCATTATGTTCTGGGTAGAGAAGATCAAGAAGGCGTTCTACAATGCCATTGATAAGTTCGAGTACGAGTACAGAGAAGATCATTACCCAGACGACGGCTTTTTCTGTTCGAGATAAGGGTAGGATGGCCATTGCGATAACGCTTACCACTGCGGCAAATCCAATAATACGGAATGAGATTTCTTCTCGAAGTGCAATACCAAGGCCTTTAATAGCTGCTCTGAGATTTTTTTTAACGCTTCGCGGGTGGTTTGCGTGCATATACAAAGAAGGTTAGAATACCTTTGGTTATCATAACGCAATTATTAATATTATGAAAGCTCCTATTGTGTCTTTGAGCTATGACGATGTGCTGTTGGTACCTCGTTTTTCGCAGATTCGTTCGAGGAAGGAGCCGATCCTTGAGACACGATTTACCAAACACATCGCGCTTAATATACCTATCATAAGCGCAAACATGGATACCGTGACAGAGTCGAAGATGGCGATTGCTCTTGCTCGACTTGGTGGTATTGGCATTGTACATCGGTTTTTATCGATTGATCGTGAAGTAGAAGAAGTTTCAAGGGTAAAGCGTGCAGAGGCGTATGTGATCGATGATCCGTATACAGTTTTTCCTGATACACTGCTCAAGGATGCGAAGCAGAGGATGTATACGTTGGGCGCTGCGCTTTTGGTAATCGATGAAGACAAAAAATTGATTGGTATTCTTACCAATAGAGATGTAGAGTTTGTTGATAGTACTACCTTGCGTGTTTCTGATGTAATGACAAAGGAGTTGATTACTGCATCACCTAAAATTTCTCTTGACGGGGCAAAGGGGATTTTTATGAAACAGAAGATCGAGAAACTTCCCCTCGTTGATGCGAAAGGAGTTTTAAGGGGGCTCATTACTAAAAAAGATATTCTTGCTCGTATTCGGTATCCCGAGGCGGCAAAAGACAAAAAGGGGAGATTGCTTGTCGGAGCTGCGGTGGGGGTGATGGGGGACTATTTAGAACGTACTAAGGCGCTTGTTGAAGCTGGTGTTGATGTTATCGTCATTGATATTGCCCACGGGCATTCGATTATGATGAAGGAGGCGATGGTGCGAATTAAAAAAATAGTGGGTGAATGCACAGACGTGGTTGCTGGTAATGTTGCCACAAAAGATGGGGTGCGCGACCTGGTGAAGTGGGGTGCAGATGCGGTGAAGGTGGGGATTGGTCCTGGGGCAGCGTGTACGACACGTATTATGACAGGTGTAGGAGTGCCACAGTTTTCCGCTGTGCTTGAATGTGGAATAGAAGCAAAGAAGTTTCATGTTCCTATTATTGCGGATGGGGGAGTAAAGAATTCTGGTGATTTTACGAAGGCGCTCGCTGCTGGCGCAGAGACGGTGATGATAGGAAGTATGTTTGCGGGAACAGACGAGAGCCCTGGGCAGGAGATTGTTAAAAATGGGGCACGATATAAGTTATATCGTGGCATGGCATCGATTGGCGCAAACGTGGCTAAGACAACTATTTCTGGATCACAAAAAGGTGCTAATTATGAACGTATTACTCCAGAAGGAGTAGAGGCGGTGGTTCCTTATAAGGGGAAAATTGATGCAACTATTTCATTGCTTCTTGGGGGGCTCAGGTCAGGTATGAGTTATCTTGGCGCAAAGACTATTAAGGAGATGCCCAAAAATGCTGAATTTATACAAATTACACAGGCGGGATTGCGAGAGAGCAATAGCCACGATATCGATGTAAAATAGTTTTACAGAGCTTTGTGAATAATAACCAATGTTCCGCAGAGACTAACACTCATCTCCAAGGGGGAGACCGTTACAACCCCCCTATTTTAGCGATGTAATTTGACTCCCCCTTGAGGATTCGTTTTTGGTCTTTGCGGAACATTGTCGGAGGGTGACGAAAAAACGTACTAAGCCCCTACATTGCATTTGCAAAATGTGATGAATTGTCGGATAATAGAAAAATATGGAAGAATCATTACGTAAAAGCGGGGAAACACAGAGCGAAATTTTAAATTTCCATCAGGTGTTTGAGGAGAGATTGCGAATAAAAAAGATAGTAGAAGATGAACTTGGGCTTGATGTGGATACCATAGAGGAACATTCAAGTTCTCCTCTCGTTACTGTTTTTAATACACACTACAAAGAGGAGTACGATACATTACATGAAAAAGCTAAGCAATTTAGGGTTGCGGATTTTAAAGGTTTGGGGGAGGCAACAAAAGAGTTACGAAGACAAAAAACAGAATATGAAAAAAGTTTGACAGAACAGAGTACTGACATAGATTATGAAACGATATTTGAAGGTAACGCAGCGTTAAGAGGAATTGTAGATATAAAAAATTCTCTTTCGACCCTGAGGAATTTTAGAATGAAGAGGATGTTTGAAATGTTAGATCCAAAGATAAGATCACAGGTTAAGGATAAGAATGAAAAAATACTTGAGACGGTGCAGAGAGAGATACAAAAGGGTACCAAGACATTAGAACAGGAAGATCACATCCTTGTCCGGCAGTCGGAGTTATTGGAATACAAACAACATCTTAGTGAAAGCGGGCATATCTGTATTGTCCCCACTGTTTTAGAAGACTTAGAAGCTATTGGTGACAGGATGCTTACGGGGAAGCCGGTGTTTCTTCATGGCCCAACGGGTACGGGTAAAACTTCGCTTGCTCGTTATGCGGCACGGCATTTTACCGGGAAAGATGCTGAAATGGTGTACTGTAATCCGCAGACAAAAGAATCAAATGTGTGGGGTAAGACGGGCATAAAACCAGCGGCACATGGGGCTATTGAAACCGTAGAGATTTATGGTCCTCTTGCTAAAGCGATGGTAGGGGGCAAGACTGTCATTTTCGATGAATTTACCGCTCTTCCAAAGGAGCAAATGGTTTTTATAAAAGGTATTTTTAATGCGAAGATCGGCGACAAGATAAATATTGTGGGGAATGGACTTGTGGAAATACAACCAGGGTTTCAAATGATTTTTACGGCAAATTTAAAATCGGAAAAAAATCCGGAACGACAAGATTTGCCGCCAGAAATTGCTCGTGAATTTGAACAGAATAATATAAAAATTAATTATATACAGAAAGAAGAAGCGTACGATGTTGTGCTCTCTCGACTGCTTAACAAAGATGGTTCTTTGGATATCTCTTTTTATGATCTTAATACCACGTTGCCAAATCTGGCACGTGTCATGCAAGGCATACAGGAGTCCTATATGAATGCCACAGACAAAGAGGTGGCAAGAAGCGCTGGGGCACTTGATGCCTCCGGCAAGGTGCACTCTCTAAAGAAGTTCGTGATGACCCAGGGTTCAGTAGAAGCGATACTTTCTGCGTGGAGCATAGAGAGAACAATGAAAAGAACAGAGAAGTCTTTTGCTGAATTTCTAGATCAAAGATTTAAAACGGCGTTAACATTTGAAGAGTATTCCAAAGAAGATAGAATACTTGTGGCTAAAATGTTAGCCTCTCGTGGCTTTTTGTTGACGTTGAGTCCAAAGGAGCTAAATTTACCCGATGATGTTTTTACCTTCAATACAATAAAAGCAATGCGTGGCGCTGAGGCGGTGGAAGAACTCAAACGTTCTTCTGGAGCCATAACACATTTGAATCTCAAAGAGGTTGCCGAACTTAACCCTTTTCATACAAGAGCGGTACGTATGAGCAAACAAGCAGAAGCGCTTTTGGGAAATGAAGATATTAGCACAGATCCATTTTTGGCTGGCTCACATAAACGATTTAGTACTGTTTTTGGAGGAGGGGCGAAGAGAGAAGTTATTGCAACTACGTATCAACAGGAATCTATTACCTTAGATATTGAGAAAAAACTGAATGAATTTATCTCGTTCTATAAACAACATGCCATAGACCTCCCCCCAAACTTCGAAGATCAGATCAAACACATCTGGGAACATAACAGTGACAACATACAAGAAGCAATCGAACAACATGGTTTCAACGAACTACTTCTCATTCCTGGAAACACCCCTCTCGACGAATTGAATACCAAGATGACGGAAGGATATACGACCACATATCAAGGCACAGACTTTACCTCTGGCGGCTCCTTCGCGGGCGCCAAGAGCCAACACGTAGACAAACCCTGTATCGTCTTAGTACACAAGACCCAAAACCTCAAGGACAGACCAGAACTCGCGGCGACCTTAAACATTAAGGGTCAGGACGTGAATCAAGATGAAACCCTTACTCTCGAAGATTATCTTATCTTCCAAAGAAAATATTTTGAAGACACAACGAAGCATTTAGATGAAGACGGTTGGACATGGCTTGCTACGAAGTCAGGGACTCGTCTCGTGGATGCCTGCTGGAGTCCGGGCAGTGGTCAGCTGTATGTGTTTGCGAGTGATCTCGACTATCGGAATCCGGATCTTGGAGCTCGCCCCTCCCGCAGTTTTTTTTAAAGTACCTTGTAGCTTGAGTTTTGGTTCT
>CAYIOQ010000061.1:0-4434 GCA_964365055.1 uncultured Candidatus Saccharibacteria bacterium
ACTCCCTCGAGACTATAATCCCTTCTCTCGGGATCAAGAAGCCACGCCGCGATCATGGTATCAAAACCAATGTGCGGTGGTGAGCTCTTGTGACGCATGTACCACCTAAAAACCTCCTTAGTATTATGCCCCATCACATCCGTATCTTTTTGAAGCACCTGCCTCATTGTGTTGAGCTGGGATTCGTCCAGAACGCAATATCCCTGCTCTCCTACAACACGCAATGCATCGTCCTTCAAAAACAAAAACACCTTCTTCTGTGGCACAGCAAAAAGAACCTCACATTTTATTTCCGATTCCGTCTTGCTCACCACAAGCGTCTCCTCTTTCGGAGACTTTTCCTTACTCATAAGCCGAACAATAAGACTTCGAAAATGATACCCCTCAAAAAAACTTCGCAACTTCTCCTCATCAAGTGACGAGATAAGATCCGGCAATGTAACACCAAGTTCAAGGTCTCTACGCACGACAGCAAGATATTTACTAAAAAAGGCTTGATCCTTATTTTCTATAAGTTTCGTATAGGTTTTTAATTCAACGGCTGTTTTATCTTTTTCTATCGTTTCGTATAAATTCTCAAGATCATGAAACTCCTGAAGTAATTTAATTGCCGTCTTGTCTCCAATTCCCGGAACACCCGGGATATTATCTGATGGATCTCCCTTAAGGCCCTTGTAGTCGGGAAGCTGATCGGGTGAAAGGCCAAAGCGTGCCCGTACCTCTTTTTCATCATAAATAACCGTCTCACCAATTCCTTTTTTCATTGTAGAAACAATCACCTTTTCCCCCTTCACAAGCTGCAAGGTATCAAGATCCCCTGTAATAATAACCACCCTAAGATCTGGCTCATCGCCAAACAACTCCGCAAGAGACGCGATCACATCATCCGCCTCATACCCCTCTTGGCTTAACGTCTTAATACTAAACGCATCAAACACCTTTGGTGCCGCCTTAAGCTGTGCAATGAGTTCCGGAGACGCCTTTTTGCGCTGTGCCTTGTACGCCTCGAACTCTTTGTGTCGAAAGGTGGGGGTTGGAAGGTCGAACGCGGCAACAACATAATCTGGCTTCATTTCACGCGCAATCTTTAAAAGAATACTCGAAAGACCATAAAGCGCATTCGTAGGACTTCCATCTCTCCCCACCATCGGTGGCAATGCATAAAACGCCCGGTGGATGAGCGCATTAGCATCAATAAGAATTAGGGTTTTCATAAAAAATGTTGAATAGTAATCTCCCTGGAGTCCTTCGATAACCCTTTAAATTTAATTTGGATGTGATCCTTCGGAAGATGTTCTTTGATCATATCCCCCCACTCTATGATCACTAGGTTTTTAGAGTTGGCAATAATTTCCTCAAAATCTAACGCCCTCAAGTCTTCATATGATTTTAGACGATAACAATCAAAATGATAGAGGCGTTTGTAGATGCACTTCTTCAGCCCCCGCAAAGAAGCAGAGCTTCCGCGGGGCAAGTCAAATACACGAAAAATAATAAATGTCGGGCTCGTCATCTGCTGCTTAATACATAAGCCCTTGCCAACCCCTTGCATAAACGTCGTCTTTCCTGCGCCAGGCTCACCCTCCAAACTTACTACATGACACATATTCGTTTCCGCACAAAGCTCGCGCGCGAACTCTTCGGCAATGTGTCTTGTTTCATTATCACTTTGTGTAATAACACTAATTTCTTTCATAACAAAAAACTTCCGTCATCCTGAACGAAGTGAAGGATCTCTCTACTACCACCTAATCCGAAATAGAGAGATTCTTCGGCTAATGCCTCAGAATGACAACAAAAAAATATTATAACCCACTTAAGAATACCAAGAAAAAAAACATGGCGATAATTGACACAATATGAGTTTTGTGCCAACATGATTCCAGTCCATTAAAAACGAAAAGGGAGAGAATTGTTATGCAGGCGTTCTGTGGCCAGTGCCAAAAATGGAACAATGTAGACGAAAACTCAAGGCACTGTTCTTGTTGCGGAACTCTATTTACAAAAAGTAGTGTAGATATACCAAGATTCGCAGAAATTCAAAAACAGGCAAAAAAAATCATAAAAAGCTGGAACGATAATCTTTTCTTACGGTCGTTTAGTATATTTCGGGGAACGATGCTTGTAGCAACAATAGTATCTCCTCAAATAATTCTTCCGTATATACTTGGATTTCTGTTTATTACGGGGCTGTTCACTCTTGTTTTTGTTCCGATTGCTATCCAAAAACTATATTTAGATACTTATTTCACCGAGATCTACAACAACCCAAACTGGAAACCATAAGCAAAAAATTTGCATAAATAAGTACTGCTATGCTATGTCATAGCAGTCCAGAAAACAAAACACCGCCCGATAGGGCGGCTTTTATTTTCTACACCATCTTCAACTCTTCAACTATGGTAATCGAACTACCATAGTTGTTAAGGAAACCAGAAATCTGAGTCTTTGATGATAATCACCGATTGAGATCGTACTTCCTTCTGGGTAAATTTATTCTGTGATGCGCGAAAAAGAAAAATACACGATGTCGTTTGAAACGCCTTAAGTTCCCCCGGCTGGATAACACCAAGCGACGTACCATCGCGAAACACCTCAAAGGCGCTTACCGACGCATTCACAACAGTAGCCACAAAACCTTCTTGTGTACGCTCTATCGCCTCTGATGGAAAATCATAGCGCGTAAACGTAACAGGTAAAGGTCCGCACGTATCGGTATACCTCACGGTAAAATTATACGAACGCGTGCTATAATATCCATTCATGCGAGCGTTAACCGTGAAACAAATATAATATCCCGAGCGGACACGAATCTTGTACACCACCGACTCGCCAGGTGCCAACGTTTTTCGATATTCACCACTTAAATACACGCCAATCGAACACCCTGTATTATTGTAAATCTCAAAATTCCACTGTTTTTTTTGAGAAAAAAGTTCATCAAGAAAAGACGTTCCAATTTTTTCTACGATTTGATCAACTTCACTTCGTGCATATGCAGGAGCAGTACATATTGTTATCAAGAACATAACTACCGTGAACACGGTTCTTTTCATGTTACTCATTCTCCTTTGTCTATGATCTAAAAACACAATACCATATATCGTCCATCTCTGCAATCCCACCGTTTTCTCCGCCTAAAAAGTGTACTCATCTCACCTGAACGACATGATGGAGTTTTGGTGATAAATAAGAATACATTTGTAGGAAAATTATTCTGTTTGAGTTCCTTTGGAACGAGTTAATAATTTTACGTTAAACAAATGTAGATTATTTATCCAAAACGAAATCCCTAGTGAAGGCGAGATAAGTACACGCAAAAAACTTATCCACTTGTGCTTTTACCCAAGGTAAGCAAGGAATAGAGATGAGCCTTGTTGCTCACATGATGCCCTATAATCCATTTCAAAAAAAATCACTTGATGAAACATTAAAAGTAGCCGGACGCGACGCGGAGGAACGCGAAGCAGAGCGCAAGGCCGAGCACCTAAAACTTCCCTATCTCGATTTACGTCTACGCCCCATTCAAACCGATGCATTAAAAATAATCGAGGAGAAAAGAAGTCATCTTGCAAAGATGGCTGGTATCGAAACGAAAGGCCACAACCTTCTTGCTGTAGCCTACGACACTGAAGACCTAAACACAAAAACACTTCTCGAAGAACTTCAAAAAACGTATACAACAAAACTTTTTATCGTAAGCCTTTCTAGTCTCGAAAAAGCGTGGGATTTTTATAAACTCATTCCACCACCCGCCGAAGATATCACCGGATCGGTGCAAATCGAACAAAAGCAATTCGTAGAATATCTCGAACAACTTAAAAATATTGAAAGCATTAAAAAAGCCATTGAAGAATTCAAAGACCCTCTTGTTTCAAAAATACTTGAAGTCATCCTTGCTGGAGCACTCGCAACCGACGCCTCCGACGTACACCTTGAACCCGAAGAAGATCACATAAAATTTAGACTCCGCATCGATGGTGATCTCCACGACGTCTCTTTCTTTCCCCACCACGTCTATGTTTCTATCCTTTCACGTATTAAACTTCTTTCCGAGCTCAAGATAAATATTCGCAATATCGCGCAAGATGGTCGCTTTACCATCCATGCAGGAGAACAAGAAATTGAAATACGCGTATCGGTCGTCCCCTCTGCATACGGAGAAACGGTGGTAATGCGTATCTTAAACCCAAAACTTCTCGGTATTCAGCTTGAAGACCTTGGTATTAGAGAAGACGACCTTGCTATCGTGCAAGAAGAAATCAAAAAACCAAATGGAATGGTTTTAAACACTGGTCCAACAGGTTCTGGTAAAACAACAACGCTCTACTCCTTTCTAAAACGCGTCTATAATCCTTCAATTAAAATCATCACCATTGAAGATCCTATTGAATATCATATCAAAGGTCTCTCACAAACACAGGTAGAACCAGA
>CAYIOQ010000062.1:0-4420 GCA_964365055.1 uncultured Candidatus Saccharibacteria bacterium
GGAGGGAAGGTCGAGAAGGGGGAGACAACAGAGGTTGCGGCAAGGCGGGAGCTTCTTGAGGAGTCTGGACTCAAAGCTGATTTATTTGAATGCGTGGGTATTCTCGATTTTGCGTGGAATGATAAACCTGAGGAGATGGAGGTACATGTATTTTTGGCACGTGATATACAAGGAGAACCCACAGAAAGTGATGAGATGAGACCGGAATGGTTTCATACAGATGAGATACCTTTTCAAACCATGTGGGCTGATGATAAACACTGGATGCCAATGCTGTTGGGAGATAAAAAATTTAAAGGGCGGTTTGTTTTTGACGGCCAAAATCAAATACTCGAACATTCACTTAATGAAGTTATTGAAATTTGATCTTTAAATTATGAAATAGATATTTCATAATTTAAAGCATATATAATTGAAACCTAACATTGGCGCGCATGTGTCCGCTTCTGGTGGACTTTATAAAAGCATAGAAAACGCACAAGCGATTGGTGTGGAGTGTGTTCAGCTTTTTGGGGCCTCTCCTCGGCAGTGGGCGGTGCGTATGCCGAGTGATGAGGATTTTTCAAAATTTAAAAAGGCGCGTGAGGTGGGTAGTATTGGGCCTGTATATTTACACGCGGCCTATCTTCCTAATCTTTCAACTCTTGATGACGCTATGTATGAAAAGTCTATTAAAAACCTTTCTGAACATCTTACTATTGCAGAACGTATGGGGGCGGAGGGGCTTATCTTTCATGTAGGATCGGGTAAGGAGGCGCCCAAAGAGGAGGCGATTAAAAAGGCAGTTCTCGGGATGAAGAAGATTTTAAAATTTGTTTCCGGGAAGACTTTGCTTGTTATGGAGAATTCTGCGGGGGGTGGTCAGAAATTAGGATCAAGCGCGCATGAGATGGGGTTGATGCTTAGGGGTGTTGATTCAAAGCGTATTAAAATATGCATTGATACTGCCCATGCTTTTGAAGCGGGAATTGTAGAGGGGTACACGAAGGAGCACGTAAAACAGTTTTGTGATGAGTGGGATAAGGAGGTGGGGCTAGAGAATGTCGTCGCGCTTCATGTGAACGATTCAAAAACAGTATGTGACTCTCATCATGATCGGCACGAAAATATTGGTGAGGGGTATATTGGCCTCGAGGGATTTAAAAATCTAGCAAGAGAAAAACGGCTTCATGATAAGGCGTGGATTTTAGAGGTGCCAGGGTTTGATGGCAATGGGCCTGATAAGAAAAACGTAGATATTTTGCGTTCGTGTTTTTAAAAATCCCCGTACGTTGGCGGGGATTAAAATAATATTAATTAAAGAGTGGGTTGGTTTGGTTATGAGTGAAAACAGATTCTACGATTTCAAAAATCGGTTCTTCGATGTTCTGACGTATAATCCCTTCTTCATCAATAATCCTCGTTTGTTTAGCGAGGTGGCGGAGGGCGTATATATGTAAAATATATTTTTTCTCTTGGGTGGTAAGCTCTATCCAACTATCTGATTCAATCTGCCGAAGTGTTATAGCATCTTCCCTTACCATTTCGAGAAGTGTGCTCCAAAAGTAGATAAATGCTTTGGAAAAAAGGTCGAAGGTTCTATTTGTCGAACCACAAATGACTACTTGGAACATGGTGTTGCGCTCCTGTTTATATAGTATTTGATCTGTTTTCATTGAAGTATAGTGGGCAGTTTTTGTCAATAGGACAAAGTTCGTTTAGATGTATGGATTTATATAATATATTTAATCTTGGCATGGGTGATGTGTGTGGTAGGATCTTTTTATGGAGAAAAGAATCCTTGAAGAACGAAAAAAGAAAGCCACGAAAATACTTAGGATTCTTAAGAAACTATTTCCGGACGTAGGAATGATGCTTCGGTATTCTGATAACTGGGAACTTCTTGTTGCTGTGATGCTTTCGGCTCAGTGTACCGATAAAAAAGTGAATGAGGTTACCGAAAAGTTATTTAGGAAGTACAAGACTCTTGATGATTATATTGGGGCTCGGTCTAGGGAGTTTGAAAAGGATATTTATTCTACCGGGTTTTACCGAAGTAAGGCGAAACATATTCTTGCGGCAACAAGGATGCTGAAAGAAAAATTTGGAGGGGAAATTCCATGCACAATGAATGAAATAATGATGTTGCCGGGCGTTGCGCGAAAAACAGCGAATGTAGTGTTAGGAAACGCGTATGGTATCGTGGAGGGTATCGCGGTGGATACACACGTAAAACGGCTCGCGCGAGTGTCTGGATTAAGTAATCAAACCGATCCAAACAAAATAGAAAAAGATTTAATGGCGATTATTCCCAAAAAGGACTGGTTTGTTACCACGTATCGATTGATAGAATATGGAAGGAAATACTGTCCCGCAAAACGACATAAGCACGAAGAGTGCCCGCTCACAAAAGTAATATGAAAATAGTTGTTACCGCGAAACCAAATGCTTCAAAAGATGAAGTTGTAAAAATAGATGAGACGCTTTATGTTGTTTCTACGCGTGCATATCCACGCGATGGTAAGGCGAATAAAGCTATCACTGAGCTTCTTGCAGAATATTTTCATGTCGCAAAATCGTGCGTTACTATCAAAACGGGGCACACTTCACATCGAAAGGTAATTGAAATCACGGGTTTATGAAAAAACAATTTCAATCTTTCGCTCCTGTTTTTGTTACTGTGTTTTTAGATGTGTTTGGATTTGGGCTTGTGATTCCTATACTTGCACCATTATTTTTTGATCCTACAGGAGTTGTTCACGCTACATATTCACACACGTTACGAAGTTTAATGTTCGGACTTATGCTTGCGCTTTATCCCTTTGCACAATTATTTGGAGCGCCGTTTTTGGGGGCACTTTCTGATAAGATCGGAAGAAAAAAGGTCATTTTACTTTCTCTTTTGGGTTCATTTTTGGGATATATACTTTTTGGGCTTGGGATTGTTGCGCATAGGGTTTCATTGTTATTTTTGAGCCGCATTCTCGGTGGTTTTATGGGGGGGAATATTGCGGTTGCATGGTCATCTCTCGCTGATGTGAGTAAAAACGAAGAAGAGAAGGTTAAAAATTTTAGTCTTATGGGAATCGCCTATGCTTTGGGGCTTATTATAGGACCCCTTGCAGGAGGGAAATTGGCAGATGCGCAATTGAGTACGTGGTTTACGCTCGCAACCCCTTTTTGGGTTGCCGCCGCTCTCAGTTGTCTTAATATTTTATTTGTTGCATGGGCGTTTGAGGAAACGTTGCAGCATTTTGTTTCAAAAACAGTTGATTGGCTTACAGGATTTCGTAATGTTATGCGCGCATATCGTTTTCCTCGCCTACGTGTTCTTTTTGTTGTTATTTTTTTCCTTTTTTTGGGGCTTAACATTTTTATGCAATTTTTCCAGGTATTTCTCGTTGAAAAATTTAATTTTTCGGAATCGCAGATCGGGGATTTATTTGGTTATACCGGGCTTTGGATTGTATTTGCTCAAGCGGGTCTCACCCGACTTCTTGCGGTACGGATGCGCGCAGAAACGGTTTTAAAATATGCGACTTTTCTTTTGGGCGTTTCGTTTCTCGCCCTTCTTCTTCCTGAACGGTCGTGGATTCTTTTTGTTGTTTCTCCTTTTATTGCAATCTTTTTTGGAGTAATGCAACCCAACGCGACTTCTCTTCTTTCTGATTTGGGAGGAAAAAATGCGCAGGGTGAGGTATTTGGTATTGCACAATCAATACAATCACTAGCACAGATGATTCCGGCATTACTTGGTGGAGCATCTCTTTCATTTCATGTGTCAATTCCTATTTTTTTTGCAGCAGGGGCAAGTTTTGCTGCATGGTTTATTTTTGTTAATTATTTTAGGTATACTAAGTTGTAATAATTGATATTATTATGATTTTATACGATGATTTTAGAAAAATAGAGTTGAGGGTCGCAAAGATTATTTCCGCTGAACGCGTAGAGGGCTCTGAAAAATTATTAAAATTGCAGGTAAGCCTTGGAGGTGAATTGGGCGAGAGACAGATTCTTGCTGGAATAGGAAAGAAGTATGAATCTGAACAGCTTGTAGGAAAAGAGATTATCATTGTCGCAAATTTGGAACCACGAAGTCTTATGGGGTTTGAAAGCCAGGGAATGCTTTTGGCGGCTGATAGCATTGATGGTCCCGTTTTGTTAACCGTGGATCAGGAGGTAGATCCTGGTAGTGGTATAAAGTAATAAAGAAAAAACCCGCATAGCGGGTTTTACATTGTTTTTTTGAGAAGTTCTTTTAGGGTTGTTTCTACTATAAAATTAACCATTGTTTTTGTGTCCATGTTGGTTGTATCGAGGAGGTGTAGTTGAGGATATTGCGGTTTGAGGAGGGCATAGGCATTTTCGTAGCGCGCAATAAGGGGTTACGGAGTAAAGGCAATTTTTAGGTGTTAATTTTAACTTTTATTGAGCAGTTCGG
>CAYIOQ010000063.1:0-4358 GCA_964365055.1 uncultured Candidatus Saccharibacteria bacterium
ACAAAAGTTATTGAAAAAAACACGACTATTCCAACAAGTCGTGCACAGGTGTTTTCTACCGCGAGTGACAACCAACCTTCTGTTGAGATTCATGTGTTGCAGGGTGAGCGTGAGATGGCGGGGGACAACAGGACTCTTGCGCGTTTCGTTCTGGATGGGCTTCCTCCAGCGCCGCGTGGTGTACCACAAGTTGAAGTTTCTTTTGATGTTGATGCAAATGGAATTCTTAACGTTTCAGCAAAAGACAAGGCGACACAAAAGGTGCAATCCGTACGCATTGAAGCTTCAACGGGGCTTTCTGATGCAGAAATAGAACGCATGAAAAAAGATGCAGCCTTGCACGCTGATGAGGATAAGAAAAAGAAGGAACTTGTGGAGGCGCGTAATGTAGCAGATGGTATGATACATATGGCGGAGAAGACCTTGCGTGAGCAGGCAGAAAAAATAGGTGAGGAGGACAAGAAAGAACTTCAGGAACTCTCGGAGCTTTTAAAGAAAACGAAAGAGGGTGACACTATAGATGAAATAAAAAATGCAACAGAAAAACTTTCGGAGGCTCTTTCGCGTATAGGTGCAAAGATGTATGAGGAAAAAGCAAAAGAAGGGGCACCTGCGCCTGATGTAACTACAGAACCAAAAGAAGACGTAAAAAATGAACCTAAAAAAGAAGGAAACGAATAACGGTTTTAGCAACATTCCGGTTGAACTAAGGAGCAATGGGATATCCTCTTTTGTAATATAAATACATATGAAAGATTTTTACTCTATTTTAGGTGTTACAAAAGGAGCCTCCGAAGAGGAGATTAAAAAAGCGTATCGAAAACTTGCGCGCGAGCACCATCCTGATCGTGCTGGTGGGAATGAGCAGAAGTTTAAAGAGGCAAGTGAGGCGTATCAGGTTCTTTCTGATAAAAAGAAACGTCAATATTATGATCAGTTTGGGACTGCGCCTGGTGATCAAGGGCAAGGCCAACACGGTTTTGGTGGATTCGATTTCCCGTCGGGCGGTTTTAATTTTGAGGGTTTTGACGCATCGGGGCTCGGAGATATGTTTGGGGATTTGTTCGAAGATATTGGGTTATCCCAGCGACGGCGTACACGAGAAAAGGGGAATGATATTGTGCAGGATGTTGAACTAACTTTTGAAGAGGCGTTTAAAGGCACTACGAGAAAACTTTCTTTTGATGATTTTATTTCTTGTGTTGACTGCAAAGGATCTGGGGCTCTTTCTTCAAAGACTAAACAGTGTACTGAATGTAATGGACGCGGAGAGATTCGTGAGACAAAGAAAAGCTTTTTTGGTACATTTGCGAAGGTGGTAACGTGTGGTGTTTGTCACGGAAAAGGAAGTGTTCCCGAAAAAGAATGTGCGACGTGTAGAGGCGCTGGGCGCATAAGGAAACGTAAAGAGTTAAATGTTGATATTAACGCCGGTATTGATGACGGACAGATTATTAAGGTAGTGGGCGCGGGTTCGGTGGGCGAGAGAGAGGTAGGTACTGGTGATTTATATTTACGTATTCATATAAAGCCCCACGCTCGGTTTATTCGTCATGGGGCCAATGCGATGTCTGCAATTACGGTGAATGTTGCGGAGGCGTTATTGGGAAAGGAAATGGTGTTTGAAAATATCGACGGGGAGAAGTTACGTGTTCGTGTGCAACCGTTCAAAACAATACCACAGATAATAACCTTGGAGGGAAAGGGTTTTCCTCACCTCAACTCTTCTCGTTGTGGTAAACTTATCATAGAGATTCATCTTAAGTTTCCAGCTCGTTTAGATGATAACTTTCGTGAAATTCTAGAGAAATATAAAGATAAATTGTAATGACACAGGTTTTGTTGATTGTTCTGTTCTTAGGGTTTCTTGCCTTGTGTTATTTTTTGTATATTTTTTTTCTTAATTTGAAACATCGTGATGAGAAGTTTGCGGCGCAGCTCCAGTCTACTACCGCAGAGGCGCATCGTATGAACGCTCTTCTGTTTCAGCAGATGAACGACTTGACTAATCAGATGAATACGCGACTTCGTGAGGGGCACGAAAGTATGCGTCATTCAAGTGAAATGTTTCAGGCGCGCATCCACTCCATGGGACAGGAGATTACAAAGGTGAGTGAGGTGGCAAAGGATATCTCTTCCCTTAAAGACATTCTCTCTGTACCTAAAATGAGGGGTGGCTTAGGAGAGCTTATGCTTTCTCAGCTCCTTGGCGAGATACTTCCTAAGGAACATTTTGAGGAACAGCACACCTTTAAAACAGGCGAGACGGTCGATGCGGTAGTTATGTTTAAAGATAAGCTCGTTGCGATTGATTCAAAGTTTCCTCTTGAGGATTTTGTTCGATGTAATGCCGCGGAGGGAGATGAAGAGAAGGCGTCGTTTCGAAAGGCGTTTGTGCGCTCGGTAAAAAATAGAATAGACGAGGTGAGCAAGAAATATATTCTTCCCGACGAACACACGCTTGAAATCGCGTTTATGTACGTACCTTCTGAACACATCTACTATGAGTGTATTGTGCGTGGCGAGGATACGTTACTTGAGTATGCATTTAAAAAACATGTTATTCCCGTCTCTCCAAGCACGTTATATACCTATCTTCAGACAGTACTCATTGGTTTGAGGGGTATGCAGATCGAACATCAGACGCAGGAAATTCTTAATCATTTATCTCGGTTGAGGGATGATTATGGTAAGTTTGAAGAACGTTTTCTTACTTTGGGAAAACACCTTTCTAACATGCGCTCTGCTTATGAAGATTCAGAAAAGCGTTTGCATCGCTTTTCTGATAAGCTTCTTAAGGCGGAACAACCCCTTGTTTCCGTCGCTGAAGGTGAGTTAATTGAAGATTCTATCTCATGACAGCTATTGCTAAATATACCTTTTCTTCTTTAGAGGAGGCATTACTTACTACTCTTTCGTGTTTTAACGCATTAAAAATTTATCCCACTTCATTCGAACTTTTTTCTTTTCTTTTAAAACCAAGACTTTCTACAACATGCGCCGAAAGGGACATATCATACGCAGATATTCTTGATGTTTTAGAGCAACTCAAGGGGCTTTATATTATTCGCGAGGAACATGGCTTTTATTTTTTTTCTTTTTTGCAAAATACCAATAAGGCATTTGGCGCCTATCGTATTGCGACAGACAGTGTTCTTGATCAAAAATGGAGGATTGTAAAAAAATATCTGCCACTTTTCCGATTTCTTCCTTTTGTGGAGGGTGTCTTCGTTTCTGGTTCCTTGGCGGCTGGAACGGTACGAGAAGGTTCTGATTTTGATTTTTTGGTAATTAGTCAACCAAATCGGCTCTATACCTTGCGTCTGTTCTCTGTTATTTTTTTTGATCTACTTGGCATTCGAAGAAAACCCGCGCATGAGGACAGAGAGATACGAAATAAAGTGTGTTTAAATCATTATCTTTCGATCGATTCTCTTGTAATGAAAGACCAACTTATTGAGGGAATGTTTCTTTATACGCGGCTTGTACCGGTTTATCTGCGTAACGAGACGCTTATAAATCACTTTTTTCGAGCAAATGAGTGGATTCGCGATTATTTTTTTCGATCGTCATTCGAAGAAAGGGTTCGTTTTTCTGAGCGTCCACGTGTTACTTGTTCTTGGAATTTCATGCGCGTTTTTTTAGAATTTGTTTTTCGAGGGCACATAGGAGACGCCCTAGAAGTCTATATGCATAAATGGCAAAAGAAGAGGATTCCTGAAGAGCAAAATTTATTTGCGACTCCACACGAACTTAATCTTCATCCAAATCTTGAAAAACGTCATGAGCGTCTCAGGGCAGTGCTTAAGACGTATTTTAGTAAACTGTGGTAGATGTGCGCTACGTAGCAAGTTGGGTGTTTCACATTCTATCCCTAGTCTGATATGTTTATAATAGGAGTTCATTGTCAATAAGATTCTACAAGAAGGGTGGTGATTATGAGTGAAGGTAAAAAAGCCTCATTATCATGAGACGCTTCATCATCTTGTTCCGCAGAGCAGATGTCATGAGCTTGGTATCAAGGACAAGGATGATCAGAGAAATTTAAGGAAGATTGACGATGAGAAGCACCGTGTCTGGCACGCGCTTTTTACGAACTCTACCCCGTACGAGGTGGTACATCAGCTTTACGCTTTATACGAGGCACAGATGGATATCATCATACTAGGACGTACAGAATGGACTATTCTTTTTGGTACGATGAATTTGCTAGAGGTGTGTGACGAGGTAATTCGTAATTGGATGCCTCCGCAGTCTCTTCTACCTTTTGTTTTTTACACACGTAATAACAAGAAGTTTCGCACTTTTGTCCAGGGGCTTTTAAATAAACAACGACCATAATTTGGTCACAAGAGAGC
>CAYIOQ010000064.1:0-4221 GCA_964365055.1 uncultured Candidatus Saccharibacteria bacterium
AGAAGCACAAAGGAAAGAAGCGAAAGAATCAGCAGAATAGAGAAATTGAAAAAGGCGCCCACTTGGGGCGTCTTTTTCTTATCTTTTGTCATTCCCGCGAAGGCGGGAATCTAGAGTAGCGCCCACTCCAAACCAACACTCGTCTCCAAGGGGGTGACCGTTACAACCCCCCTATTATAGCGATAACACCTGACTCCCCCCTGAGGACTCGTTTATGGTTTTGGGTGGAATTTTATCGTAGTGTTTCCGTGCTTCATAAATCGCAAGGCATGCTCATTCCGAACCATTCCGTAGGCGCGTAGCAGGGTGTTGAGAACCCCGAATCAAAATGAGTTGGGTTGACAACGAAGCGCCGGAGGACAGAGTGAGGATACCGCCCTAGATCCGAACGTGTGAGGAAGGGCATACTTGCGATTTGTTATTTTTCTCTGTGACGAATGAGTGAAAATATTGCTATGATACCCCAGACAATTTGTAGGGTAAGACCGGGCCATGTTCGAAGTAGCGCCATATGGATACCAAGAAAGAGGGCGCCAAAAAGATTTATGAGTTGATACGCCGTACTAGTCCCTCTCATTCTGTTTGAAGAAACAAGAAAATATCCAAGTACAACAAGCGCGGTTCCTAACCACCCAATAATTTGAAGAAAAAAGGTCATATAAACTAGTATACTATTTTTTTATGAAATATATTATTCGTTAAGACAACTTACTTTTTGAGGTAGTATGTTAAAATAGTAGCTATACTATGGAATATTAATTTTTTTAAATAATATTTATGAGAGAAGAAGGTGCTTTTAATAATCGTGAAAAGAAAACAGGTCAGGAATCGGTGTCGCAAAGAGAGGACTTGTCTTTACTTCGTTCGTCTGCCGAGAGGTTGATTGCTGAGGCACATAGTAATATTGGAGACATGTATCGTACAGAGGAGCAGGACCCTCTCGAACGCAGAGAATATCATAATGTAAAACATACGGAAGGAGTTGAGGACAAGGCAGAGAAAATTTTAAATACAACAAGGAAGGCGGAACCCTCGATCGGTATTACTGAGAGGGACATTATCTTGGCACGTCTCATCGCGTCTCATCATGATGTCGATCAAAGTCAGGATGAGCCAAAAATCACTCCTGAACGAATGGGTGATGAGGAGTTTCAAAAAACGCAACGAAAGCGGTATATAGAACAAATAGAAAAAAATAGTGCCGGTATTCTTGTCGGAAGAATGCAACAAGTAAATGAACAAGGAAAGAAAGAAGTTTTTACGAAGCAGGACATGGAGATTGCAAGGGCAGCTATTCTTGCAACAATCCCTGGATTTGCAAAGGGGACTGTTGTTCAACCAAAACTTAACGACTTCGCCGAGGAGTCTTTAAAAAGACAATTAGAGCTTAAAGAGGAAGGAAAGATGAAATTACTTGAAGAGGAAAAGAAAAAATATATTCTTGTACTCACTATTGCGCTTGCTGATTTGGGGGCGATGATGGATGGTGCCGAGGAGTTTTTAAGGGACGGTAATGGGGTTTTTAGGGAGGATAATATTGATATCGCGGATGCTATGGAAGTAACGCTTAAAATGTCCGATCAGCAAAAGGAGTATATTTATGGACGTATTAAGGGGTGGTATGGGGCACAGGTTAAATTTGTAGAGGGAAGAAGAGAGATTTTTGAATTACAGATCTTATCGTTTCCAGATGCAGCAAAGGAAGATGTGAAAAAATTATTTAAATTTGATGAGGCTATTCAAGCAGCAAGGGAGCGTCTTCAAAAGGTAAACGGGGACGAAGCTATTATGGAAAAAGAGGCTGATCCAGAAAAGAAAAAGAAAATGAAAGATTTATTGTTTGAGGTTACAGTAAAAGAGATGGGATACCGTATTTAAAAAAAATAATCCCCCCGATTTCGAGGGGATTATTTTTTAGAAGTTATTGTTTTGTTGTTACTTTGCGAGTAGTACGTTTTGTTTCTGTTATTTTTGGAGGAGCGATATCTTCGGTGATTTGATTTTCGATGTTTTGACTAACAAGATCCAAAATGCGATCAATCTTTGATTCAATTTCTATCAGTTGTCGTTTGAGTGTATTAATTTCGTCGCCGTGTTGTTCCGTTACGTATTCAGGCTGGTGTTCGTGTCGTGGACGAGGATCTCTTCCGTTAGAGTTTCGTCCCGGTATCTGTGGTTGTTTGTTAAAACAATCACGGCAGTAGACTGGTTTATCTCCTGTAGGGCGGAAGGGGACCTGGCAACTTTTTTTACACTCGGAACATACCGCGGAAAAAAGCTCCATGCGTCCTGCCGACCTATCGCCTCCGGATCTTCCACTACCAAACTTATTACCGAATTTTGGGCGCCCACCAGGGCCACCACTTCTTTGTTTGAAACCACCCCTTTTGAAGTTGTTCATAGTAGTATAGTTATATAACAATTCATTGATTTTGGCAATAGCCCTTCTAATTGGGTTCACTAGAAGTAGATGAAAGACTATTTGATTTTAGCCCTTCGACTTCGCTCAGGGCACTCGATTCGTTTGGTGGACCTAGCGAGAATCGAACTCGCGTCTCTACAATGCGAATGTAGTGTCATACCACTAGACCATAGGCCCTTTAGGTTTCTTTCTAGCACAAAACATGGGGATTGAAAATAACGAATTGGATTTTATCCACAACGCCTCTTTTCTGGACAGAAAAAATTTGTTATACTTTTTATGAACTAAGAGACCCTAAAAGGGGAATCCAAAGGTCGTACTATCTTTTTCTGTTTAGCCTTTGTGCTGTCGGTATTCATTGTCGAAGGACTGACAGAAAAACACAAAGGAGTATTATTTAATAATTTTATATTTACAATAACATATGACACTTCAGGCATGGCTTGATATATTATTTCAGTCTCTTACCCAGCTTGGTACGAGTACTGTAGCGTTTATTCCAGCACTTGTTGGGGCACTCCTCACTCTTCTCGCGGGTTGGATCGTTGCCGCTGGCCTTGGAACATTGGTAGAAAAAATTGTTACTCTCGCGCAAATTGATGCACTATTAAAAAAAGCTGGGGTAGAAGAACTTGTTTCCCGCGGTGGAATGGGAATGCATGCGGGACACTTTTTGGGAAGAATTGTGTATTGGTTTGTAATGATTGGTTTTCTTATTGCGGTTTCAGATATTCTTGGGCTTCCGCAGTTTTCTCAATTTTTAGCAGATGTGATGGTTTTTCTGCCTAATGTATTTGCAGCAACAGTAATTATGCTTGCAACAGTTTGGGTTGCAAACTTAGTAAAGGTTTTTGTTGCTGCATCCGCAAAGGGTGCTGAACTTGCTGGCTCCGAACTCGTTGGCGCTATTGCATGGTGGTCAATCTTTATCTTTGGTCTTTTTGCGGCTCTCCTTCAGTTGAAAGTTGCGGAGACAATTGTTTCCATTGTAGTAACGGGTGTTGTAGCGATGCTTGCTATCGCGGGTGGATTGGCGTTTGGGTTGGGAGGCAAGGCGTATGCTGAGCACCTCATTGATCGTTTTCGTAGAATTGTGGAGATGAAGTAAGTATTCAAATCTGAACAAAGCTTTCAAACCCGCCCTTTGGCGGGTTTTGCTTGACATACTGGTTTATTTGAATACAATAAGAGAACAAACAATAATGAATACAAGAGAACAATTTCACGGCTTTTGAGGGATGGGTCTTTTATGCACCTTTCTATAAGCCGCTGTTCTCTTAACAAGCGGTATTTTTTTAAATAAAACATATACGTTTGGCGCACTTCTTTGTAAGAAACTGTGGTACTCGACGCGATATATCTTTAATATCGCTTACTCCGTTCCTCGTTTCTTCCTCAAATTGCATCCAAACGTATAAGTTTTAAAAGGTTAGCTATTAGCTTATGATTTCTAGGATTCTTAGAAGTTACAAGCTAGGAAGCTAATCAGAAGATGATGGTGAGGATTGATGTTTGAAAAGTGAACGTAATTTCGTAGATCGCATTTTCCCATCGATCGGCCTTAAGGCTTTTGTTTTAAGGAGAATCGAAGGGTATATTTTAAAGATCAAACGATTTCCCCAAGTCCTTGCATGTAGTCGAAAGATGATGGCAAGGCTATTGTATGAAATACACCCTTCCAGGTGTCATGCAATAAATATCTATCTGGTTGGATACGGGTAATAATAAGGGCACACGGTGGATGCCTAGACACTGAAAGGCGATGAAGGACGTAGCGTAGCTGCGATAAGTCTCGGGGA
>CAYIOQ010000065.1:0-4089 GCA_964365055.1 uncultured Candidatus Saccharibacteria bacterium
GGTATCATAAAACAAAAAACAACCACGACGGTTGCATTTCAGGGCGAAATTTAGGTTCCACAAGATAAAAATAAAATAGCACAGTTAGTACTATTTGTCCAGGATTTTTATAGGGGTATTCCTAGTCAATTACCACACGACCTCAACAATCCTTATGGGTGAGGATAGTAATAATGAAATTCATACATACACCTCATATTACCTTCCTTTAAATGATAGGCGGCTTCAATATCATTTAATTCCAAAACCTTCTTTACCTTCATCGCACCATCAAGTGTTTCCCTACAGTCAATGTCACATGGAACGTGCAATGTATACCATAAAACCTCATTAAAGCTTCCTTCCCTAACGGCTTGCTCTACGGTTCGGTAAAACGCAACCGCAGGCGCCTCTCCTGCTTCCCGAGTAAGCATGAATCGTTGAGACCTCTCCTGAAAGGCAGCGATACAGCATCGTGGATAACCAAGAAATTCACCGCAGGATACCTCCCCCTTGTATAATCGTTTATTCAGATGCGGGAGGTGGATGTGCAATTACGCACTGTTTCTCAACAGGAAAGGTAATTGTGTGTGAACCGAAGAGATTCCGTGGCACACCATGGTCCTCCGCGGAAAAAATGCCAAACTATCCCAATACACCGGTCTTCAAGAAACCTACAGAACTCTCGGATAAAAGCCTCTTGAAAAGAATCTTTGGTCTGTAAGATATAACAAAAAAATGCCCTGAAATTATCAGGGTTTTCTTTTACTCAAACAACGACTTGTGCGAGGTTGTTATTTGCCCCACCTTAAAGAAAAATAGGAGCAACAGAAACAAAAACATCACCGCTAGGGTGATATTTTTGTTTCTGCTCCGGCGGCAGGATTCGAACCTGCGACCCTCTCGTTACACGTAACCCACTATTTACATAATGGAGTGGACTATATCATCATCCGTTCTGGATGCGAGGCGCTTCCCTACAAATAAGTAATTGTAGGTACTCTCTTGCGAGATAGTCTCTGAACCTTGTCTAACACATGTCAGACCTTGGCTGCTGATTACCCCATAAGGGCTTCCAGCATTTCACCTCGTTCTTCATTCCTAAATTCCTTTAGGAAGCTGCGTAATGCTAATTTCAAGACAAACTAGCTCGCTCACAGCGAGCAGCTCTACCGCTGAGCTACGCCGGAATCAAACTATTAAAAAGCTATTAGTACTGTACCACACTTTATTTCAAAAATTCAACCTTGGGACTATTGGGATTCAACAACGCCGACGCCCGCGATAGAAGGACCCTGCGTATCAATTGTACAAGAAAAGGCACCCGTCTGCGGATTGACACGAGATATTCGAAATGGGGGTGGCACAACATCACCAGGGACGATAACAGTGTTGTGTGAAGAGAAAAATCCAAGAGAATGTGTTGTACCATCTTCAAGTTCTACACGCGCACCTTCTATATTAAGGTTCGATATTGTAGTTCTTGTTGGTTTCGCCCTGCGACCCTCGTTTCCCTCACGTAAACCAGTTATTTCATTTTCAACAAACTGATCAATAGCGATAACGTATTTATAGCTTGGAGACGATGTGTCTGACAACGAAAAAGGCATTTCTACCGGATCCCCACTCTCCCCCCTAACAACAAGTACCATTGTACCAGGACCTCGACGCTCCATCGACAACTTAATCTTTTCGCCCTGACGAAAGTAGACATTATCTTTACTTCCCACCTTAGGATTTATCCATCCCATCGGGCTTACCCCGGGTGCGCGCAAAAAGATACGATAGGCGAACTCTTCGGTTGGCTTTCCTTCCTTATCATAAACACGATCCCACGAAAGACCCCCCTCAAACTCTGTACCACTGGCGTTACCTCCGACATAAATACTTGGCCTATCCATAGGTCCCGTCTTATCAAACCCCTCCTCTCCTGTTGCCTTATGCCATCGCGTAGTATCGATATCAACACGAGGAATAGAGACAGAGAGAACTACGTTTTTATTTTTTTCACTCGCTTCACCCTTAAACTTATAATAATAAGAGCCTATGTGCTGTTCGTCTTTCTCTACCGCCACACTTTTAATCGTCTCCCGTTTTTCCTCAGTTAAAACCCTTCTCGATATACTAGAATCTTGTGGAGGCGTAGGTACCTGATTTATAGTATTCGTCTTTGGAACCCCTGCCCCATAGGTACTAAAAAGAACGGCTGCTGAAGCAATAAAAAGACCAACTTTTGTACCTAATTTCTTTCCCAACAATCGTTTAAGCCACTCTCCTTTTTTAACAACCTCACGAGACACCCGAGGAGTTCCAGCTTCCAAAGAAGAGACCTCTTCTGCCATTTGTATCTCTGAAGCTAACCATTGTGAACGTTGTACTTGTCCTACTTCTTCACGTTCTTGCTCTCCCACTCCCACCATTCTTTTCTCATCATAAAATGTCGCCTCGGTTTCCCCTACACGACGCAACACCTCACGAAACAATGATCCGAATCGTTTTGGTTCCCAGCCCGGGTAATGACTGTCGCGTATAGCACGCAACTTCTCATCGGCATAATCTCCAAACTTGGTGTTATATGGCTTCGATAACGCTTCTATCTCTGTTAATTCATCAACGAATTGAGTAAAACTCCTTGCTCTTAATTTTACAAAATAACCAATTTCGTTTTCTAGCTCCTCTCTCTCTAATGCCTCGCTAGATAATACTTCTTCACGAACATGAGGAATCCCGCGACTATCCAAAATAATCTGCGACAAAGGAACCTCTTCGACACGCAGAGTCTCCTCAGGCGTCTCGAACACACTCCCATCCTCGATAGTCCTCTCATTAACAATCTCAATTTCTGGTCTATTTGGTTCCAAATCGACGTCGTCTTGTAAAACATTCGCCACAGGCTCCTCCTCTAACACCTCTTCATCTCTGACAACTCTAATATGCTCCTCGAATACAATAGTAGTATTTTCACGAGAAAGAGTTTGAGAGGAAGCGATGGCCTCCTCAATAGCCGTTAAGCTAAGCGTACGAAGAATCTGCTCACGAAACTCTTTAGAGAGTGGGGCCGTATCAAGAGATGCCATCGTCTTAGATACTACCTCCTTAAGTGTTGCCGTAGGCGAAACCTCGAGCTCATCCCTTAGCGCTTGGGAAAACTTATCCTCAAGAAATGCATTCAAAACCCCTCTTTCGACCCCTTCAGGAAGCATCATCCACTCTTTTTTAACCATGTCAGCACCGAGCCTGTTGAGAGACTTTTTTACCCCAACCACAGAAGCGGCGATAAAATTATGAGAAAACTTACTGGGATGTTTTTCATAGCGGGATTGCAATGACGCAAGAAGCCCAGCAAGCGGAGAATTCGACGCCTGAAGCTCCTCAACATGTTTTATCTTCTCTACATGCTCGAGACGAAACTTTGCGGATTGATAAAGAAATTTTCGCAACAACCCCTCTTTTCCACCTTGTGGAAGCTGGTCACACACCGTTTTAAAAAAATCTTGAATGTCCTGTACATCAAACTCCTCAGGGACCTCATGCATTACCTCGCCAAAAAAATGTTTTGCAAACTTCCTCCCCTCTGACGAAAATCCTTTGCCAGAAAACAACTGTTCGAGCGCAGATTCCTTGGGAAGGGTCACCTCAACACCTCCAAGATTTCTCCTTTCATAGAAGGAAGGGTCTTCAAGGGAAATCTCTTTCTTTTCCTCTACTACACTACGTTTAGACTCTAGTGGTTTAAAACGAAGTTTTGCTGATTGATGTAAAAGCTTCTTTAATATTCCCTCCTCTCCCTCATCAGAAAGCAAACTATGCACCACCTCAAAAAGAGAATCTTGATCCTCCTTGGGTGCCTCATGTGTTATCTTTTTAAAAAACTCTTGGGCAAAAGCTCTTCCCTCTGGCGAAAATCCCTTACCTGCAAACAAACGACCAAGAACCTCCTGCTTTGGAAAAGAAACTTCAACTCCTCCAAGATCCCTCTTCTCATAAAAAGCTGGGTCTTCAAAAGAGAAAAAGCTTTCCTTATTTTTTAATCCTTCTCTTCTCATAATCTTGTAAAACTTTGTATCAAAAGATTATCCAAAAAAGTACATAAACGAGTACGCAATCTCC
>CAYIOQ010000066.1:0-4070 GCA_964365055.1 uncultured Candidatus Saccharibacteria bacterium
ATAATATTAAAATTCTTCTCATTCAATGCAGGGAAAGTTTTTATTCCAGGAATTTCCACATCTTTGACTTCAGACTTCAACAATGTATCTGTATACACAGTTTCATACACACCAACTGCAAGTTCTTCTTGCTTATGAGCCAATTCATTTCCAGTATCTGAGCGGAAAAGCGGCATCTGTTCAATATCAATAAGCGATGTACCATCCACAATCGGTATTCCTAAAATATTTCTGCCGCCAAGCTTAGTGGGAAAAACATCCTGACTATCATATTGATTAATTATTTCCTGGCTAACAAAAGGGTCTTTTAAATTGGCAATTTGAGCTCTATCTAAAAATTCAGGCAATCGGCGTCTAGCTTCCATCCATCTATAAACAAAAGGTCGTCCCTGATAAATAATCCTAGAGATATTAGCTTCGCTTTCATTAATAATTTGATTTCTATCGGTTTGAGTTGTGCTTAATAACATTCCTAGATGGTTTAACTCCCCCAGCAAGGCAGAGTTTCTTGAAACACTGGCATTTCCACTATGCCGACGCGCAGCCCTATTGGCTGGCAGGGAAGGAGTTAATGGTTGAGATTCTACACTATTTTCTTGCATACAATATGTGATAATATATCACCATGAATCCTGAATTTCTAGCATTTTCCATTATTATCTTACTTTTTTCAGTTATTGTCCATGAGGTCATGCACGGGCTTTTGGCTTTAAAGTTTGGAGACCATACTGCTGAGACTGCCGGCAGATTAACCCTAAATCCCATTCCCCACATTGATCTAATTGGCACAATTTTACTTCCAGCCTTACTACTTTTAACTAGCTCACCGATTCTTTTTGGCTGGGCCAAGCCTGTACCAGTTAATCCTTTGAATTTTTCTAACATCCGCAAAGGTGAGCTGTTTGTCTCAGCTGCTGGGATTCTGAGTAATTTTGCCCTGGCTATTACTGCAGCCATAATTTACCATATTTTAGCAGCCCTTCCTCAAACTTTTCCCTACATTTTAGGGGCGCTTCTCCGCTTTACAGTCCTAATTAACTTAATGCTGGGGATTTTTAATTTGTTCCCCATTCCACCACTTGATGGATCAAAAATACTGCTTTCACAGTTGCCCTACCATTTGGCCAGGGAGTATGAGAAACTGGAAAAATATGGCTGGCTGATTCTTTTAATCCTTTTGGCTGGTGGATTTTTGCAGGGAATTTTAGGTTCACTTGTTGGTATTTTAAGCCAAATTTTAGGACTCTAGGATATTGACATTTTGGATAAAATTTGCTATGATTAATTTGTTCTTTTGGACATTGTAGATGGCCTAAAGAGCCTGCCCTAGATAGCACGTTTAAAGCCAAATATATTTTCTTCACTATTTTGAAAGTATACGGGAGTTCGGAGTTGGTAAACCATTTCGGTATATCACAGGACACCCACCTCATTCAAGATGAGGAAAAGTTTGGCTCACGACTATTTTAGGGAGAAATTATATTTTTTAGTTTAGTTAATCTTCTATATTAAATTTTCCAAGTTTATTTTTTGTGTGTTAAAATCTAAGATGTTGTCTTTAAGTGGCCTCCTTAGCTTAATGGTAAAGCAGCTGTTTTGTAAACAGTCGACAACAGTTCGATTCTGTTAGGAGGCTCAAGTTTCCAATCTACTCAATTCGCCTGGATAGTTCAGTGGCAGAACGCTTTCTTGGTAAGAAAGAGGTCATGGGTCCGATTCCCATCTCTGGCTCAGTACAGTATTTTACTTGTCATTCTAGAAGGATTATGGTACACATAAATACCCTTTATAACATTAGATAGTATTATGGCAACATCAAAATTTACTGCGAATTTGTTACGTCTTAAATGTACCGGCTGTGCCCGGATGAATTACTATACGCGTAAGAATAAGAAGACGGTGGAGCGCAAGCTTGATCTCAAGAAGTATTGTAAATGGTGCAAAACGAGAAAGTCTCATAAAGAGACAAAAAAATAGAGTACTACTTTTTCTTGAATTTCGGATACAATAGGTTACAATTGAAACACATCTTAGACGATGTGTTTCTTTTAATGATGTGATTAGGGGAGTTTAGGTAAGTGGTATACTGGCGGTCTCCAAAACCGCATTCGGAGGTCCGATTCCTCCAACTCCCGCAACATGAGAAAAAGTTGTGACCGCATCCTTGTGGCTCGCGAAGGAGGAAATAAATGTTCTGTGCGAGTATCTTAAAAGGCCCTTGTGGGCCTTTGTGGTTATTGTTCGCGGGGGTGGCAACATGGTCCGTGTGCTTCCAGGAAGTCTCTCCTGAGCATCTCCATTACTTTGGGACGGAGCCGCTGCATCAGTGTGCGAATACGAGTCAGCGTTTTAAAATATCCTGTGGTTGGGGGAATAACGTTTCCTTCTGAATCAATTCGATCCGCCAAATAGAGTTTTAATACTTCCAATACTTTTTTGTCTGTTGCGTCCGGGTTTTTAATGAGCTCTATAAGCTTTTTTATGCCGGGTCTGCGCATTGTTTTTCACCTCTTTTCGTACTGAAAATATAATATCATGTCTTTTGTGTGTTTCAAAGAATTTCGTGTGGTTTTGCTATTTGCGCCAAGAGCACAAAAGGGTATATGGTTATAATATCTATTGTTCTTTGAAAAGGAGCCCGCCTTCGCCCCTTGGGGGCTTTGGCGAGGCAAGGGAGGGAATAGAGAGATGCCGGTAGATGAATTTTCGCTTTCTGATTTTCTGAGGTGTTTTATGGAGTATGCGTATGATGAGAATGAGGTAAAAAGCTTTTCTCCACCCAACGCGCCTTCTTGGCATTTGTTTTTGTGGCACACGCGTACGCTTCTTCTTAATGCTCGCTTGCCTCACGCCCATTTCGGAGGTTTTTCTTTTGAGAAGAGGGTTCCTTATTCTCACAATATGATGAAGGCTATGGAGGCGTTGCAATGGATATGTCATGTGCGACATCCTGATTGGAGGATTGTTCTTTATCCAAAAATGTATCGTGAACCTACCTCTTCTCGATTTGCCAGAGATTCGATTCTTATACGTTCTCTCGAGATTGCATATGCTGTTGCGATCAGGACAGATGGGTTCCTGGAACTATAAATAGATAGGTAACATAAGCGACTCGCAGTGGTCGTTTTGCTTTTTTATTGATTGTGTGGTATAATCACACGTTACCTTGAAAACAGACCCGTCTGCGTCCTTACGGACTTTGGCGAGGTAATAACCCGCCTGCGTTAAAACTACGGCGAGGTAAAAAGGGAGTGGTGATGGGTGAGTAACATCAAGTGTGTTTTGTTCGACTGGGATGGGACGCTACAGCGTAGTTCCACTGTAAAGTATTATGGATATGCAATCCTTGGTATTTTTCTCGGTAAACAGATGAAGCAGTTTGTCTTCGAGTGTATCGAGCTGATTGATTCTTTTTTTGCGCGACCACGTCTCGTTCTTTCTGAATTTGAGTTGTGGAAGCTAAAGAAGAAGTATCGCATCGGTATTGTGACGAACAGAAGCAAGGTGTTTATGGAGACTATGCTGAAGCACGCAAAGATTAAGGAAGGTTTTTTCGATGTTGTTGGGGCAACGCGCGGGCTTTGGAATACGTGGTGTGGCACTTCTAGGGGGTGGATCTTAGTTGATCCAAAGCCTTCATTGTTTTTGTCTCAATTTCAATTCCTTGCTTTTTTGAAAAAGCATAAAATAGATTTTTCTGAGATACTTTTTGTAGGGGACGATGTGTGTGACTATTTGTCTGTGAAGGGGACGCGGGTTAATTTCGCAGGGATCGCTACGGATGAGTCGCGGAGAAAGAAGTTTCTTGAGGCTGGGTTGTCTCACGAGTTTATTTTCCCATCACTTCAGAGCGCTCTACGCTATTTCGTGTTTACGTAAAAATGAAGAAACCGCCAGAAGGCGGTTTTAATTTTAATAAAAAGGCTATTATGCTAAGAAAAATTTTTTTAGAAACGATATCTTAGGTGCGAACACAAGCCACGCAATAATAAAACTTCCGAGAGCTGCGATAAGGACGATTCCTGCCATAAGATCTTTTATGGCGCCAACTTTTTCATTATGTTCTGGGT
>CAYIOQ010000067.1:0-3907 GCA_964365055.1 uncultured Candidatus Saccharibacteria bacterium
GACAAAGATCAACAGTAATTTAAGACTTTATGGGAAGGATGCTTGGCTGATAATCTACCTCGCACACACCACTTACGCAGGCAAGTTCTTTTTTCACCTCCGTCATATCCTCGTTTTCATAAAGAACAAGCTTTGCAAAATCTATCTCAGGAAACTTTGCGATAAGTTCACTGTATTTTTCCTGTGTGATCTCCTCGTAAGGAGCGAGACGATACACGTGCTGGCTTCGTGGCAAAAACGAAAGTCCTCCTATCATATCCCAATTTTCATACACCCAACCCCCCACACGAAGCCATTCATCTTCTCCCACCGAAATCGTTGTTGATGGATTGTGTTCCGTGAAATTTTCCTTTACTGTTTTCCAAAAATTTAATTGCTCGAGAGCGGAAAGATCATCTTTATATACAGTACCTTTGGCCGATGGGGCCTTGATAGGAAACTCAACCACAAACGTTGTCGCCGTCTCTTTTGATTGTCCCACTTCAGGTTCATAGGGCACAGTGGTATCACGCAACATTTTAAAGATCGGGTTATGACTCTCAATACGAACACGGCGGATATAATAGCGCGCATGACGAGGGTGCATACCCGAGGAAGAATCGAACAGTTGTGAACCATTCCCTGAAGGCTTAACACACGTTACCGCAGTGGAACGATTAATACCGAAACGCTCGGCATACTTCCTATTCGTATCCACGGCAACTTCTTTTAGTTTTCTAAACACCGACGCATTTCTAAGAACCGGACAATCCCACTGCCCAGTGATGGAAACCCCAAGAAGCGCCTCCTCCTCACAATTTTTCTTCCACTCCTCTGAAAGATAAGGAAAATCAGTAAGTGTTGCCTGATAGGTTCCAAGAATCGTTGCAATACGCACCTTGTCCATAAGCGTATCGACGGTGTCATCGACACGCGCAACAACCTCTGAAAGATTACAGAACTCTTTTGATTTCAAAATGATTTCACCACAAGGATTCGTTCCCGATGTTTGCGCATCTTGTTCAAAAATCTTCCATCTTCGTGTAGGAAACTGCTCCTTAAGACTTCCCCTGTTAAAAATACCGCGTTCCCCAGAGCCAGCCTTCGCAAGATTTATCCATTCATCGAGAAATTGTGGCATGGTTGGCTTTTCGCTATATGCAACAGAGTTGTTCGCCATAGATCGCTCCGGATGAGTAAGATAGAACTGTCCATTTTTCGCCTCTCTCATCCCCGTATCATCCAAATCAGAAAGCGAAAGCAGTGCCGAACGACGCACGCCCCCCGCCACAACCGTTTCTCCGATTTTACATATAATATCGTGAGCGTCTATCGATTTTAACCTCCTCCCCTGACATGAGAGCATACGTTCACGAGTAAAATTCAACAAATTTTTTAATGGTTCCGGTCCAGAAGAACGCCCTCCCATAGTTTTGAGACGCGCGCCCCTTGGACGTAGTTTTGAATAATCAAACTCTACATCTTTTCCAGATGACCATGTCTTAAGACCGTGTACAAGCGCATCGGCCCATCCCTCACGACTATCCGGAACAATGTAGGACGAAACCTTTCCCCCCAACTGACGCTTTATAATAGAAAGAAGGCCCACGGTCTGCTCCTCTACAGAGAAACCAACCCCTGTCCCGCACATAAGAATATAGACGATCTCTCCAAAATCTTGCCACTCCTTTGGGGCAATAAAAGAACAGTTATATGCAGCAACATTTGTTGAACGGGTTGCTTTTCCGGCAAACTGCAATAGTCGCATAGATCCAAGAGCCTTCATGCTCAAAACGTATTCACGTACCTCTTCATACTCCCCCTCTTTAAGCTTTGACCCGAGATTTTCCTTCATAAAATTCATATACCTATCGACTGTTTCTACCCATGTTTCACGACGATTCTCCTCCTCAACCCAACGTGCATACGTTTGATAATATACGAACTCGGAAAGATTATTCCTGAAATACTTACGACTCTCTTCAACCAATTTTTTTACACGCTCAGGAACCATTTTATTTTCCAAACGAAATTTTGATCGCTCTTCACGATACAAAATATACGACTTCGCCGTCTTTGGAAAATCAAGAAGAATAAGCGTCTCTTCAACTGCATCCTGAACCTCCTCCACCTGTGGAATATGGTCAGCTGGAAATTTTTTAGATAAAACGCGCACGACTTCAGCAGAAACTCTCTGAGGATCCTTCACCACGTCACCCTCTTCCGCAACGGTCATTGCCTTTTTCACCGCATTCATAACACGTGTCTGGTCCCAATCAACAATACGTCCGTCTCGCTTTCTTATTTGTTTAAAATGTACCTTGGGGGATTGTTTTGTCATTATGTGTTTTATAAATAAATAGCTCCTCGACACCTCTACTATCGCCCCGTTTACATGTGGAGTAAATGTGGATAACTCCCCAACAAAAAACCCACGTATCGGTGGGTTTCGAGGGGCATACAACCCCTAAATCGTCAAAAAGTTATGAAAAAAAGAAAAAAGAGTCTATTGACTCCTCATTTTTTAATTTCTACGATGTTTTACCCTTAGAAAGAGCAGAACTTTCCTTCCTTGTCTCGGAAACCAATCTCATATCCGTTTCTTTGTGCCCACAAAAGAAGCACTGTGACATCCATGAGGGGGTCAAGCTTCAACTGAAGCTCCAACTTGATTAAAGAGATATCTCTTTCCATCGCAATTAACTTCCTTTTGTACTCAAAACCTTCTTCATAGTATTTCTTGAGGACCTTCGCCACCTTTGGATTCACTCGCTCTAATACCCACTCGTCACTCATTCCTGCGCCTCCAGAATCTCCACCCCATACCTTACGCCACATAGCACTGACACCCTTGGACGTGGAAGAAACAATACGATAATCCCAATTTCCATCGGGTAGTGTGCATTTAATCACATCGCCCCTACGAACATCTTTTAACGCAACGCGTGTAAGTGACTCCGGTTTTACAAGAAAGACCTCTTCTTGTTTTGATTCCGACATTTCTAGCTCCCCCTTATCAATAGGCTAATTTTAAAATAACATAACAAAAACTAATTGTAAAGATAAACAAAAAGAAAACCCCGCGATTACGGGGTTTGAGCTTTTTTGCTCTACGTTTTATTTTTTTCGGACGTTCTAAGGACTAAGGATCAAAGGTCAGAAAGACCTAAGGATCAAAGTCCTGAGGGCTAGGCACTTGCGAGCACCGCAGACGGATAGTCGACGTTCCGACCATCGCCAAGCCAGGCGTAGTACCAGTACCACCGCCCGCCATTGAAGAACAGGAAGAGAATGCAGCGATTGCCGCTAGGGCTGCGGAGAACCGTTCCCTCGAAATAGACGAAGCGGATGTTTCCATTAACTTCCTCCTGCCACAATTCGGGGATGAGGTGCTGGTTCTCCCAGAAGGTCTGGAAGACCTTGGCGTCGAGACGGATGTTGCCACTCGCCTTGAGACGCTTGAGGTTCCCCCTGCCCGTGATTTCCTTCTCCTTACCCTTGAGCGTGGTCACGGAACGGATCTTGGAGAGATCCAACTCGGTGATGTTGAGCGAACGTTCATCCTGATCCTCCTCCCCTTCAAGACCGTTCCCATCTGAGGGACCTCGCCAGACGCTCCAACCCTTGCCGATGAAAGCGACGGGGTCGAAAGGTTTTGTGCGATCGATGGAGATAATACTGCCTTCCCAAGGGTTCTCCTTGCGGAGGAAGCGCTTGAAAGCGTCAAGCCAGTTGTTGCCGTCAGATCCACCAAGCTTTTCAGCGAAATCTTTGAGCGGTCCAGCCACCTCAGCCAGAGCATTCATACCGAGCATGTTCTTCATGGTCAGTCTCCTTTTTCCTTGTTTTTTTTGATGCTATTTCCCTTGCAGGAATTAACCTTGCCCCACAATAAGGTATATGAGATAATAAGGTATTATTCACTCAT
>CAYIOQ010000068.1:0-3857 GCA_964365055.1 uncultured Candidatus Saccharibacteria bacterium
TTCTTCATACCTTTGTAGTGTACGAAGTTGCATTTCAAAAGAGAATTTTCGGAAAGGGGAATATGGTATGAAGATGTTTGGAGCGTCTGGTGTGTATGAAGGATTGATCGTGATTGATCAGGATGGCACCGTGTATCGTGAGGTAACAGAAGAAGATATTCGTAAGGAAGTGCCTGTATTCGAGATTAGGGTGCCTGGCTTGGAGTATGTCGAGACTGTTTCGGCGGTTGCAAAGCACGTGAGAGATCTTCATTTGAAAAAGGATCATTTGACCAAGGAAGATCGTGTCTCGTGGGCTGCGAAACCACCATTTGATTTGTTGGGAACTGCGTCAGTACAGGATTTCACTGGGCAGAGTAGGCAAAAGGGTGTTATTCCGGATACAGCATATTTTGTGATTGTGGTTCGAGGAAGAAGCACGGCAACAAGGTAGAGTAGTTATAGAGATACAAATCCCGCAAGGCGGGTTTTTCTTTTCCAAATATTGATAGACAAACACCACGTTCCATGTTATTTTTGTTTAGTTCGTTGATAACATAAGAGGAGATAAGTCATGGAAGATCCGGCGACTTGGAATGAAGTGCAACGCACTATTCACGAGGCTATTTGTGAGCACGAGGAGTGTATGCGTCTTCAGATGTTGGGTCCGAGCCTAGAGACTCGAATTTATCGAAAATTGGACGCAAAGGGACTTTTGGCGGAGAAAGAGAAGTTGGTAAAAAGAGACTGGGGAAAAATAAGGGATTTGGCAAATGATATGAGTGATGAAGAGGCATATCGAATTGTTGCCGAGATGTGTAATACTACTCCTGATGAGTTGCGTCGTAGTATGGGAGAAGCGCTTGAGAATCTGAAAAGGGAAGAGATTGAGGAGTTTGGAGGAGGAAGAATTTCTCCAGAGGCGGTCGCAGTTCTCTCGGAGATGGATGATTTCCTTGCAAAGTCTGAAGGAATGACCCAAGAGGAGATAGATGAAGGAGTTCAGTCAATTATTCGAGCCCACACCAAACAGGAGTAATTTTTTTGGTACATCTGTACATATAGCACAAACCGTGCTATATTTTTTTGTTCCTTGAAAACAGGAAAATAAGGAGGAAGATCGATGCGACAAACACTTCTTTCGCTTTCAGATCTCATTGTTGCCGTCGATAATGGCGATCATCCGCGATGTCTTTTCGTAAATGAAATCGGTGAGGTGTATAGTAACAGTAAGGTTTTCGGAGAGAGCGAAGTTGCGATGAGGAAGCTTATTGAACTTCTCCATGATTCTGATTCCAGAGTTCGTTATATTGCGTATTGCGCGCTTTCTTTTATACCGAACCGTTCAAGAGAGGTTTTTTCAGCACTTTCTTCGTTTCGTCTTGCTATTGAAAACAGTGACGTTATGGCCAATGCTCGAGAGCTTCTTTTGTCTAGGTTGGGTGAGTCTCTTAAGTCTGGAGGAGGTTAATCGCGAGCTTATTAAAGATTAGGGTTTTAGAGGTTGATCAATGGACATCTACTGGAAACGTCGAGGGGACAAAACTTGCAGATTGGGAGTCGGATCAAAAGGATATGTTGTGTAGTAGGACTGGTGGAGATGCCGAAGCTGCGCGTGCAATATTCGGGGGGTCGGTTTGCGTAAGGGAGGTAGATGAGAAAGCTGAGCCGTCCTTGGGAGATGTGTGGTTTCGTGAAGATGAACAAGGTCTCCTCCGTAGGTGGAAGTTTAATTACGATAGCAGCGGTTATTTCGCATTAAAATAAATTTTTGACCGTCTCCATGAGGCGGTTTTATATTGCGTGATCTAGGCAAATAGCATATCACGTGCTATCTTTGTTTTAGTTCGTTGCGAAACAGAAAACTCGCCTTCGTTCGTCACAATGAACTACAGCGAGGCAAAGGGAGGAATAATTATGGCATATGGGGCACGGAAGACGGAGCACTCTGGTCCGAAGAAGGGACGAGGGGCGTATTGGGGTCGCAAGTGGATTGCAAAAAAGGAGAGCAATAAGAAGCGTCGTGAGGATGGCAAGAAGATTATCTTTATGGAAATGAGGGATGATAGAGTAAATCTCGAAATAGAGGATGGAAGGGTAGTAAAAGCAAAAATCGGATAATAAGAAAATATCGCCATAAACACAAAAACCGAGGAAGCTCGGTTTTTTAATTTTATGGCAAAAAGATGATTGTTATCCCACCCATTTTCCGACTACTATCCCAACCCCGATTGCGATTCCACCTAAGATGAGCATTCTAAGGCCACTACGTAAAATATGTGCTTTAAACATTTTAGCACTTACGACTCCCAGCATAAAAAGAGTTATAAGGGATAGGACAATGGATAAGAGGAGGGCATTTTGTGCAGTAAAAAATATATAAGGGGTAAGAGGGATGAGACCTGAGATGAAATAAGAAAAAAACATAATAATTCCGTCTATAAATGCATAACGTGGCGATACGTTGTTTCCAATGGTATATTCTTCGGCGGAACGTTCAGAAAGAAAACTTCCCGTCGCCATAGAGAATGCTTCAACGAAGATGAGGACGGTTCCTGTGAGGGGAATGGCTGATTGAGATATTCCTGCCACAGCAATACCCGAAAGAAGACCTACAGTAGAGACAAGCCCGTCTTCAACACCGAAGATGAGATTACGCACATAGCTGGCAAAAAGTTCTTTTTGGGGCATATTTTTATAGTTTTATTGTACCCCTTTTTTCATTTCTTTGATATGTGTTATGTTTATTTTAGCTCGTTGAAAATCACAAAGAGGAGTGTGAGGAAATTGTCTACAAATATACAAAAACTAAACAATGTGCCTTTTGAGGAGTTACGTGTGGGTGGTAGAGTAATCTCTGCGCTTGGCAAAAACGGAGTTATCGTCTTGATTAATCCCGATGATGATAATTGGGTTGAAATAGAATGGGAAGATGGCGGTAGAAGTGGTTGGTACCATCCGCAATGGGGAGATGGGGTTTTGTATATTGGAATGGGTATATAGTGTATGTTGTCACCCGAAGAACAAAAGACTCTCGAGTCGTATGCGAATATTGCAAAGGAAAGGGCAAAGACGCACTCTGATCCAAACGTTTGGCGGGCTGAATTCGGAGAGTTTCGGAAACTATTATCACAAGGAAGTATTATTGATATAGGTTGTGGGAGCGGAAGAGATGCGCCTCTTTTTATCGAGGCGGGGTATGAATATGTTGGTGTAGATCTTTCGTCAGAAATGATTGCGTCTGCGCGAAAGTTTGCACCTAAGGCTGCCTTTTGTGAGGGGGATATGTATGCATTGCCATTCCCCAACGATTTTTTTGATGGCTTTTGGGCGTCTGCGTCGCTTCTCCATATTCCAAAAAGGAGTGTTGTGAAGGTGTTTGAAGAGATAAAAAGAGTTGTTAAGCTCGGCGGAATCGGTTTCTTTGCGATTAAGGAGGGCGATGGTGAAAGGATGGTGCGGGGAAGGTATCAGGGAGATGAGCGATTTTTTACTTTTTATGGACAAGAAGAGTTTGCACATCTATTGAGAGAGAATGGTTTCGAGGTTCTTAAACAGAGGCGTGATTTAAGGGAATATACGTCGCCAGAGAGTACTGATATATGGCTTTGCTACTGGGTTAAAATCGTTTGATGGAAGCAGTGCAGAATATCCACACGCTCATTCTCGGCAGTCCAGCGACTGCCTCCGAGGGTTCGGTTGTTTTATCCGTCTCATCTCGACGGAACCGTGCTAAAACAACCTCTCATTCCGCTTAGTAGATATTCTACACTGCTTCAGGGTTGGCGTTTGTTTGCAATAGAAATTTTTTTTGCAAGATTGAAGACATGTGTATTTCTGTTAGGCTTGGTGTAGGACGTTAACAACTTGAAAGTGAG
>CAYIOQ010000069.1:0-3794 GCA_964365055.1 uncultured Candidatus Saccharibacteria bacterium
TAAAACTGTTCTGTTTGAGTTCGATGGCGAATCGAACGAGTTAACAGTTTTACGGGGACACCCTATCCTTTTGTGCCTCACGCGAAGTTCAGGAGTGAATAGGTGTGGGACGTGTTAGTCCCTGAAATCAGGATATACATTACTCGGACTCCAAAGCATATAACCGGCCTTTAATCCATTATCCTCGAGCGCCTTAATTTGCTTCCTTACCATAGGACCATCATAAACTGCTCCAATATTAAACACCTGAAGCCATGGGCGTATCTGTGCCCTTTCCTCTACTGGCACGGTTGATGAGGCTAATTTTTTCTGCGCCTCCTTAAGTGAATAATCAATAATCTCATACGGGTGTTCTGCTGGGTTTTTATACCCCGCAAACCCGTCTATATAGTGTGAAGGATATGTCATGGGGGCTATTACATCAAAATACGGGAGGGCCATTTCAAACTTCTGCCCTATCCCCATATCATCACTATTCACAAGCACCTGGCCAAACAAATCGCCTGAGATAGTAACATCGCTACCATTAAAATTAGCAGAAAGAAAATGAAAAAATGTCTTTATAATTTCCTCCCGAGGCGTTGTATTATTCCAATACGGATACTGAATTTCTTTTAAACTGCCGTCTGATGGAAAACGAATATAGTCGAAATTGATTTCATCAAATCCAACCTTTGCCGTGGCTTTTGCAACGTGTACAAGATACGTCCAATACTCTTTTGATGCGGGATCAATCCAATGATTATTTTTTTTATCTTTCCATAATGCACCACTACTTTTATAACGAAGCGCCTGATCAGGATGTTTCTTGGCGTACACATTGTCTGGAAATGCCACTACACGTGCAATGAGATAGAAACCTTGTTCTCGCAACTTCGCAATAATCGCTGGTCCCCGTTTTACAAGATACGGAGCCGATGCAATATCTTTATCTGCGTAAGAATCGTATACATCAAGAGGAAAAAATAGCATCCCTTCAGTTTCCTTCACATCGATTACAAATGCATTGATATTATTCTTTTTTGCATACGCGACAAGTTTCTCTAATTTGCTTGGCGTCGCTGCGATATACATAGTCATATATGCAGCACGAACAGAATCTAGTTTCCTCGGAAGCATAGGCACTGACGCAACAACGGGCTCTACGTCATCAGTGCTTGAAGCATTCTCACCAATTAAAGCAATGTCCCCCGTAAGCGCAGATAAATTCTTAAACGAAGTTTCGTGACGCAAAGAAAAAAAATAGACAACACCAAGAACAACAACAAGACAGAAAAATATTTTACGATAGTGCATGAATTAAGCTAGCTTCACTTCTAGTTTACGCCGAAGACAATCTTCACACAATCTGTGTACTCACAACTTGTATTACACAAACTCGAAAACAAAAAGTTCGCCTACAAGAGGGAGACCTCTACAGTCCCCCTATTATAGCGATAAAACTTGACTCCCCCTTGAGGGCTCATTTTTATTTTCAAGTTTGTGTTGCCACGAACAATACCACCAAACAACGTAATGTACATTTCGAACCATTCCGAAGGCGCGTAGCAGGGTGTTGTCAATCCTGAGTGAAACGAATTGGATTGACAACGAAGCGCCGGAGGACAGAGTGAGGATACCGCTGGGTATCCGAACGTGTGCGAAATGTACATTACGTTGTTTGGTACGCAACTTTGATCTTTGGTGAATCTTAATATAAAGTGATGATATATGCCAGGTAGTGAAAATCCGACAGACGATTATGTTCTTCTACGTCTATATATTACAAAGTGAAAAAACAAAAACACTCTACGTCGGATATACTTCAGATTTGCGAAGAAGATTCAAAGAACATAATCGTAGGTTAAATTTTTCCACCAAGCCGTATATACCATGGAAACTCATTCACTACGAAGCATATCGAAATGAGACAGATGTTAAACGTCGAGAAAAATATCTTAAAACAAGTCAAGGGACTCGATTATTAAAGCGTATGCTTAAAGAGTTTTTCTACGCACAGAAAAATTTATAGTCGGATTTCTACTACCTGGTATGTCACATGTATTTTATCGAAAATATCGACCTAAAACATTCCGCGAAGTGAGTGGTCAAGAATTTATCGTGAAAGTGCTCCAAGAAGCGGTGCATAGAGAGATGATCAGTCATGCTTATCTCCTCGCAGGTCCACGTGGTACAGGTAAAACAACATTTGCTCGTATTCTTGCGAAGGCCCTAAATTGTCTTGCCCCCAAACATGGTGATCCGTGCGGAATCTGCGAAAACTGTGTCTCCATAGAAAAAGGCTTTTTCGTTGATGTCATTGAAATGGATGCTGCCTCTCATGGAGGAGTCGATGAAGTACGAGAAATTAAAGATGCGGTCGAATTTCAACCCATGCACTCTCAGTACAAAGTGTATATTATTGATGAGGCGCATATGTTAAGTAAGGCGGCATGTAATGCGCTTTTGAAAATTCTTGAAGAACCTCCACGCTATGTAGTTTTTATTCTTGCTACCACTGAACCGGAAAAAATGATCCCTACCGTACTTTCCCGCGTACAACGTTTTGATTTTAAAAAACTTACCTTCAAAGAAGTGCGCCAAAAACTTACTCGAATTATTAGGGAAGAACAGCTCGCCATTCCAGACGACGCCCTTACTCATATCTGTTACCTTGCTGAAGGCTGTCTTCGTGATGCCGAGATGATGCTTGATCAGGTTGCACACATTGATCTCAAAGAACACAACATACAAAAAATCTTTAATAGACCAAGCACGGTGAAGCTCATGCAATTATTACATGCAGTTGCAACACGCAATTCATCCGATTCCCTTGCAGAACTTACGGAATTTGAAGCATCGTCTATCCCCCCCGTCCATTTTCTCCGCGACCTTCTCTCCCTCGCAAGAAAAGTTGTACTTCTTAAATTACATAAAGGTGCAGTAGACATTCTCTCGAAAGAAATAGGTAAAGAAGATATTGCAACACTCACCCTCCTTGCAGAACAATTTGAACTCCATCATCTCACTACCCTTATTCAAAATCTTATCGAATCAAGAAAAAACATCTACTATTCCCCCCTCCCTTTTCTCCCCATCGAATTAGCAATCCTTACATCATTTGAGGAGACGGCGCGTTCCTAATGTCTTTTGCGCTATAAGTTAGGTAGATCTAATTTTACTTTTTTAAAATAATATGTTCTAATACCTAGCGTACCTTGAAAAAGAAAGGAGGTGAAAAAATGATCGCAAATACACTATTTATAATTTTCTATGTCGCGTGTGGGATCCTTACCTACGGAATTGTAAAAAACAACTCGCGTCAATTTTACACAACACTCAAGTATGTTGGCTATGACAGTTATGCAGAGCTAATGTGTATTGTATGCGGACTTCTTGGATATTATGGATTTTTTGCAGCCCTTGGAACAACCCTCATTCTAAGATTTGCATTTCATATTAAACCCAAACTAGGGCTATGCTACAAAATGCCAAAAGAATTTCTCAATTCAACAAGACAGGCTGAATTCAAGGCAGAGATGAAACAACTCAACGATAAAATAAATCAGCCTGAACAAGAAACACAACGACTGACCGAAGCCATTAAATCTCTTCCGCCACGCACCATCGGTCGTGGATAATCAACATCACAACCGCCTCTCACGGCGGTTTTTTATCCCGCACCACTTTATTTAAAAGGTGGTGCGGGATTTATTTTACCCCACCAATCTAAGGAAGTCCGACTTCCTTAGATTGTTCACCGCAATAGGCCATAAGTAATTGTTACCGTAATCTACTCTGTAGACATACGGTTC
>CAYIOQ010000070.1:0-3618 GCA_964365055.1 uncultured Candidatus Saccharibacteria bacterium
TTTCCAATAATAACAGGGCCTGTATAAATTCCGATACCAAATGCAATTTCATGCATACCCTCAGCCTTAAGTTCTGCGTTAAATATTTTGAGACGCTCAATCATACCAAGCGCCGCCTCGATGGCGTGGTCTGCGTGCTCAGGATCGTCCATGGGCGCACCCCAATACGCCATTACCGCATCTCCAATATATTTATCGAGAACCCCTTTGTGTTTTAAGACCTCCTCGGTCATTGCGGTAAGATATCTGTTTAAGACACGAACAAGCTCTTTTGGGGTAACCGTTTCAGAAAACGTAGTATACCCTCTAATATCTGAGAATAATATGGTAACTTCTTTTTCTTCTCCTCCCAAAGAAACTTTATCTGGATTTTTCATAATATACTCGAGAACATCGGTTGCTACATATTTCGAAAACATTTTACGCATTTCACGACGTTCACGTTCAGTAATAAAATAGGTGTACCCAAAAACAGAAAGCGTAGAAAGCATCCAACCAAGATTCAAATGAATGATATTTGCCACTAAGCCGTTTTCGAAAAGAATAACCGCTAGAGCAGTGTGCACAAACCCAAAAACGACATTAACAAGAAGGGGACGAGAAACACCCTTAAAACGCCTAAATACCAAAACAGGAATAAGGATTGTAATTAAGATCCAACCCTGCATTGCCCCTACTGGTATTGGTATGAGGCTATATCCACGAGCAAGCATGTTGATGATATTCGCCTGTATCTCTACGCTTGGCATCTCAACACCTTTAGATAGGGGTGTAATTTTTGTATCGTGTAAATCTGAAGCGGTTGCGCCAATAAGAATAATTTTATTAGTAAGAGAGGAAACCGCATTATTATCTTCTAATATACTCGATATAGGTTTTCGTATAATAGAACCGGGGGCTCGTGAATATACGATTCGTGATATTGCCTCAGAATCCCTTTTCTCAGGAAGATCTTTTTGTATTTTTGATAAAATTTCATACGCGAAAGAACGTATGGTATCCCCATCACGAGAAAGAATCTTGAGCGGTATCTTACGCACGACACCATCGGGATCTAAAACAAGATTGGTGTGTCCAATTGATACGTTTTGAGAAGCGAAGAAGGAGGGGAGTGGCGTACGCAGTACTCCTGCACGAGGCAACATCCCCTTATCTAAAATGAGAGGATCTGCCTCGGCTGATAATACGACAGGATATGAAGTAGAAGCCAGTGTTGTCGCCAAAACAGCATCGTCAAAATCACCAAGGCGGGATTTCTCAAGAAAAGCAACATCTATCCCAACTGCTTTAGGGCGTGCGTCTTCAAGGATTTTTAAAATATGCGCAAATGTGGCGCGTGGCCATGGCCACTGACCAACACGATTAATTGATTCGCTATCAATCGAAAGAATAACGATATCTGAGTTAAATGGTTTTGGAATAACAAGAAGGTCTTCAAGGGAATTTTCGAATTTAACAAATAAGCCGTATGAAAAAGATCCCTCTACGAGCAGTGTTATACCCGCAATGATTATGAATAGGAGAATTCCTTTTTTCATCGTGTTCTTTTAAATATTATTCTGTCAGACCCTCCGGGATAAAAGATTCGGGAATAAAAATCTTTAAAATCGGAGTCTGTGCCCTAAAAATACTTTCTGTTACTGAGTCTTTCCATGAAGCCGTGATAAACCCTTCACCAAAACCGGATTGTTCTGAAGAATTTTCGTCGAGTTTTGCCGTAAAAACTCCTTGTCTCGTAATAGTACCGATGGAAACGCTCTGCGCTGTTCTCACCAACCACCCCACTTCATCTGTCACGTCACGTTCTCCAAGTGTCGAATCATTTCTTACAAGAAAGGCCTTGAATGACACAGAAGAATTGACGCGTATTTCTTTATTAGGGATATTTGCAATACGTAGTTCTTTAAACTCAGAAAAAATTTCGGAAAGTGTTGTTGTGCTGTTTTCTTGGCGCAACACCGGCTCATTAGCGCGTTCTTCAATAACACTTCTTTTAAATTCATTGGGGTTTTGAGATGAGTCCTTTTGTTTGCTTTCTGTTTCTTCATCATCCTTTAAGTTTTCTGCAACCCCAGCCCGCGTTGCTGTGTCTTGTTCTACAACCGGGATTTCTGTAAGAACACCTTCTGTTATTTGTTGGATAATGGTCTTATCAAGTGTCGCCATCTTGCCACCCTCAACAATCACACCGTTTCCGGTGGCAACACCATTTATAACGGGCTTAACGTTTACGCGATTAGTTCCCCCCGCAATAGACGTTACACCACGTCTATTAACCTTTGTGCTAAAGGATGTTCCACGTACTGTTGCCACGGCGTTTGACGTTTTTACCTCCCACGTAGATTCTGGAGTAGCAAGAGAGAAAATCTTAGACCAGACCCTTCCAATCAAAAGTTGTACCTTAACCACAAGTGTTTTAGATTTTGGATCATAAGACGCCGCATCAATTAGAAGTTTAGTTTCTGCGTCCAACCTGGCAACAGATCCATCGGGAAAATAAATGTTTGCCTCACCCCTTTTAGCAACTTCAATAAAAGATCCAGCCTCAACCTCGTCTCCCGTCTTGAGCTCTCTTTTAAGGCCCCCGTTTTCATTTGAAACAAAAACAGGTGAAGCAACTACTTCTATCCAGGGCTTGAGAATCGTTTCCTCGCTAAATTTCGATGATTTTTGTAAAAATGTCGGGTATACAACCCACAATAATCCAAGAACGATCGCAAGAGCAGAAACACCAATAATTATCTTTTTGGACGCCATGAATTATTATTTAATATCAACGAGTACTACCTCAAAAGTAAGCGTCGCCTTTGGTGGAATTGTTCCAGGGATTCCACGATTTCCATATGCAAGAGAGGGGGGGATTATTAATTTCCTTTTTCCTCCTATCTTCATTCCAAGAACTCCTTCGTCCCACCCCTTAATAACTTCGCTCGCCCCTACAACAAAGGAAAAAGGCTGACCTCTTTCATATGAACTATCGAACTGAACACCATCAGCAAGAATACCTCGATAATTAACGACTGCTGTGTTCCAAAGAGAAATTTCTTTTCCTGTTCCAATAACGAGATCTTCTTTAACAAGCTTCGGCTCCTCAACTTTTTTCGAACTCGTTGCGGTAGTTGAACTCGCCTGTGTTGATGTTGCATTAGTTGGTTCCGCTACACTCATTTGAGTATTTTCAGAGAAAGACTGAGAACCATACTTCTGCGCAAGAAAAATGACAACAAGAATGATGACAATAAACAAAATAAGATAAGTTTTGCTCATACAGATATTAGTTTAAATTTTTGGACTTAATTTACTTCATTATAATGTTAGTTCACCACAAAAGCAAAACCCACCAAGCATGGTGGGCATTCTCTTTGATTTAATCTACCAGAGTGTGTATGGGGCGTTTGATTTCCCTTGCACGACCTTATACTCAAAATCGTTCCTTTGCAAAACCTTCACAAGCTGTGCAAGAGAGTGTTCTCCTTCAAGAGCAAGACGACAAGGCCAAAGATCATCATTATTGAGACAGCTGGGATAATACACATTAATTCCCTTGAACTCCATTCTCAGTAGCTGAATACTGGAATGGGGTACTCCTCTTAAGGCTGGAAAACGAAGAAGTGTATA
>CAYIOQ010000071.1:0-3559 GCA_964365055.1 uncultured Candidatus Saccharibacteria bacterium
ATGATAGCGAGGAACGAAGAAAAATCCGTAGCACGGCGTGGGCGGTAATAACAATCCAACGCATGCGATCGTCTCAAGGGGCGATTTTTTGTTTATATATAGAATTTATCAAATATCTGACGATCGTCAGATATTTGATAACTTGACGTTTTCTTTGAAATTTGTTATCTAATAAGGATACAAAGAAAGGTGGTAAAGATGATATGGAAGATGCTGAACATCGTAGGATGAGGATTCAGTATGTGCACAAAAAGCAAAAGGAGTTGGAAGCTGAGCGAATTCGACTTGTAAAAAAGTTGCGGCGCCATTGTTTGCATACCAATTTTATTACAGCAATCGATAATCGTTTGGATTTTACATGGCGTGTTCACTTGTGTACAGATTGTGGTTTTGAGGAGGCCAATAATCTTTGGTATCGAAGCCCTGTTTTTACAGGAAATCCATGTAGTGAAATCGATATTTTATGTTTAAAGGAATATCGCACTGACTACTTACAAGTACCAACTATCATAGAGTGATGAGGAACGGGGTCATTGTGCCCTTCTTTTATTTCTGCTTGTCATTTAGTATTGTCTATGTACCTATGTTTAACCTAGTTTCTAAAAATGAACCTGCGGGGGACCAGCCGAATGCGATTCGGGGTCTTGTTGATGGGCTCAAAAAGGGATTTAAACACCAGACGCTTTTGGGGGTTACAGGGTCTGGTAAGACGTTTACCATTGCAAATGTAGTCCAGGAGGTTCAAAAGCCCACGCTCGTGATCGCGCACAATAAAACCCTCGCAGCACAGCTTTGTAATGAGTTTCGAGAATTATTTCCTAACAACGCAGTGCATTACTTTGTCTCGTATTATGACTATTATCAGCCGGAGGCGTACATGCCCGGCAGTGATACCTATATAGATAAAGAGGCGATGATTAATGAAGAGATCGATAAACTTCGCCATGCGGCAACTGTATCGCTTCTTACGCGTAGCGATGTGATAGTGGTTGCATCGGTATCGTGTATTTATGGATTAGGTGCGCCGGAAGCATATAGGGAAAATATTTTACATATTAAAGTAGGAGATACTATTCTAAGATCTACGTTTGTAAAAAAGCTTGTTGAACTTCAATTTACAAGGACAAATGCAGATCTTAAGCGAGCGACCTTTCGTATACGAGGAGATAATTGGGAGATTATGCCACCCGACCGCGAAGTTGTTTATACGTTTACATTGCAAAATGGCGTGGTGGATGAGCTTTATGAAGTGAATCCTGTTACAGGTTTTGAACCTGGGAAAACTCCTCAAATTAGTGAGGTGGTGTTTGCTCCCGCAAAACACTTTATTACTGACGCCCCGAACAGAGTACGTGCAGTAAAAGCTATCAAAGAGGAGCTCAAGGAACAGCTTCGCTATTTCGAGAAAGAAAAAAAATATCTTGAAGCGGAGCGTATTGAACGCCGTACGAAAGCAGATATTGCCATGATTCAAGAGGTTGGTTATTGTCACGGGATCGAAAATTATTCTCGTCACCTTTCTGGTCGAGCTGCAGGAGACCCCCCAGAAACTCTTTTTGATTATTTTCCAAAAGATTTTCTTATGGTAATCGATGAATCTCATGTAACGATTCCACAGCTTGGTGGCATGCATGCGGGGGATGCTTCGCGTAAAAATACATTAGTTGAGTATGGATTTCGTTTGCCCTCTGCAAAGGACAATCGCCCGCTTACTTTTAAGGAGTTCGAGAAACGTATTCCTCAGGTTATCTATACATCAGCTACGCCAGCACAATATGAACACGATAATAGTTCTCAAGTTGTCGAACAGGTTATCAGACCTACCGGGCTCGTAGACCCCCACGTAGTTATTCAGCCGGCAAAAGGTCAGGTGGCTGACCTTATTCCACGTATCAAGGAACGTGTGAAATCAAAAGAGCGTGTGCTTGTTACCACTCTCACCAAAAAGATGGCAGAGGATTTAAGTACCTATCTCGATGGAGAGGGTATAAAAGTTTCTTATCTTCATAGCGATGTAAAGACGATGGATCGCATCAAAATCCTTACTGGGCTACGAAGGGGGGAGTTTGATGTACTCGTTGGAGTGAACCTTTTGCGTGAGGGATTGGATCTCCCCGAGGTTTCTCTTGTTGCTATTCTTGATGCGGATAAAGAAGGATTTTTAAGAAGCGAAACAGCACTGGTGCAAACTATTGGTCGTGCGGCGCGTAACGTACGGGGCGAGGTGGTTATGTATGCCGATGTGATAACTGGGTCTATAGAAAGGGCTGTCAAAGAAACAGAGAGGAGAAGAGAGATACAGCTTACGTATAATAAAAAACACGGTATTACACCGCGTACTATCATTCGAGAGATTTCAGATATCACACCGACCGAAAAAATTTTGAAACTTGAGATGAAGCCCGTGCCAAGCACAAAACATGAACTTGAGAAATTTATCAAAGATAAGGAGAAAGAAATGCGCGAAGCTGCGGGGCGACTCGAATTTGAACTCGCCACCCTTCTAAGAGACGAACTCAAGGAACTTATAAAACAAAATAAAAAAGCCACCCATTAGGGTAGCTATGTTCATTCGTATGTTCCCCCTCTTATTGGAATCATAAGTCTTGTAACCTCTGTGCAGCGTACGCATTGTTTTATATGTTCCAATCTACATAAAGAGAGAATGGGGTATACATTTAATTCTTCGGGCTTGAGACAATTGGTGGTTGTGTCACTCGTTTCTTGCGGCATATGCCCCACCCCCTACTGTAAAAATTTGGGTTTTTTAAAGGACCTATCGGAGAAAATGCGAAAAAGAAAGAACCGATAATCTTTAAGCATGAGGCATGTACAACATTCTTCGTTGGGGCAAACTATATAAAAATAATCCGCTGACCCCCATACGTTTGAATTATGTTCAATATCTTCTCTTTCGTATTCAAAGATACAGTTACACGTAGGGCATTTAACCTTGGCACCTCTGTAGTGGTTGCGGTCTTTGCCGGCTTCTATGATATGCATTTATTTCACTCCTTTTTTGTTTTCAGTGAACTAACTAGTAATTACCACGAAATTAAATTTTAAACAACCATTGCGTTGACTTTTCGGTCTCGTGGCACTAATCTCTTAGGGTGTCCCTATACAGATAAAGTGGGGCCGTTTCTATTTTATGCCCCGTAGTGAAAATTCGACAATTTTTTATTTTTGATTCGTTGTGGGGCACGGGGATTTGTTTGAAGATAATGAGATGATTTTTTAAAAGATAAGATTGATTACCCCATTCGCTATAAGCGAATGGGAGTCGAATTTCTACTACAGGGTATGAAAGATAAATTAATTATTAAAGGCGCTCGCGAGCACAATCTTAAGAACATTAATCTTGAGTTGCCGCGAGGGAAGATGATTGTACTTACTGGCCCCTCGGGTTCGGGTAAATCGTCGTTGGCGTTTGACACCATCTTTGCAGAGGGTCAGAGGCGCTATATTGAATCACTTTCAGCCTACGCGCGTCAGTTTTTAGGGAAGATGGATAAGCCTGATGTTGACGAGATCGAGGGGCTTTCGCCTGCTATTTCGA
>CAYIOQ010000072.1:0-3556 GCA_964365055.1 uncultured Candidatus Saccharibacteria bacterium
AATAGTAGACTTACCACTTGCAGGCGGACCAATAAGAGCAAGAATTTGTTTAGATGTTGAACCCCGGTTTGCACCAACGATAAAGTGGCGCACAATTTCATAAATCGTCTTCCTGATACCAAAAAGCTCCTCATCAAACAAAAGATAGCTTACCTCAATGCCATCAACGCGTTCATTCTCAGGAAGTTCTACAACTCCCGCATCCATGATAATCTCGTGAATACGCGCTGGTGAACCCTGCGCGATTGCAGGGTCTTCTGCAACGAGTTCTAAATACTCACGCAAGGTAATTTCTCTATGCCCTGCTTTTTGCTTACGCTTACGTTCCTTGTCGCGTTCGATAAATCCACCAAGGCCTTCCATAGCACTTCTCCTCCTTTTTTCAAGATACTACCTATAATAGTATCCACGTTATCCGTAAAGTAAATCTTGACAGAATCTAAAACTAATTTTCTTTATGCCCAACCAAACCAAGCATCAGCCAGAACATGGTAATTCCCTGCTCTAGATCCCAAAAATAATGATCCGCAACACCAAGAACCAAGAACCCACCGACTACACAAAAAAGAACCAATACTCTCTCGCTAGCAAAAACCTCTCGCATACGTGATTTAAACAAAAGAACAAGAAATGCAAGGAAGGCCAAAAGGCCCAACACACCTGTCTCTGCAGCAATTAAAAGGTAGAGATTGTGTATAGGCTGATAGAGATAAGAAATACTGAGCTGACGGGCCTGATACAACTTTTCTCTAAAAGCATAATCAGTAAAATTACCAATTCCTACTCCAAGCAAAGGATGTTGGATTACCACCTGCACTCCTATCTCATTGTAAATAACGCGATGTTTGTACGAGAGTTCATTGAACGAATTTTCAAAACGGGCCTTAAGCACATTTCCAAACATACCCCAAAGAGTAAGAAACACGAAAAACCATACCACAAGCGCGCGAAATATTTTTAGACGATATGTTTTATAAGACACAACACAGTAGATAAGCGTACATATCGACACCGTAGTAATACTAGAACGTGAAAACGTGAGCAATAAAAGAAGGTTAGTACCATAATACAAAAGAGACCACCCGACAACAGAAGATATTTTTTTACTCCTTAGAAGAAAATAAAGAATAAGCAACGATCCCATAAGCAAAAAGGCTCCAAGAACATTAGTGTGAAGAAATGTGCCCGGTACACGCACTAATTTTTCTGCTCCAAAATAAAAATTCGCAGTACCACGAACAAATGGGCCAAAAAGGATTTCTCCCAAATATGAAATCCCTATACTCTTCTGCGCCTTAAACTGTAAAAGACCAACAATGGTCTGAAGCACAACGCCCACAAGTATTCCACGAAATGCCATTTCCTGTTTCAAAAATGAATGCGAAGAAAAATAAAAATAAAGAAATATGCCAGACAAAAGATGTAATAATGTATAGAATCCAAGTCCACGATGAAACGCAAAACCCAATGAAATAATAGTAATACCCCCAAAGAGAAGAAGGGCTTTTGTAGTCAATGAATGAGGGACATCATTCCACCCCCTACGCATACACCACATAACAAACAATGCCAAAATCGCAATATCAATCATGTGAAGGAAAATCGGCTTACTTCCCCATGAATAAACAAAAATGGCCTCAACCTTTTTAATTCCAAAAGGGATGAGCAAAAGGAACGTGTAAATAAGGGACTCTTCTAAACGTCTACGTGAAAGCATATCTAAGCGCTAAGATGTACTAATTTATAAACAAGGCCTGCTCCAAACAGCAAAACGAAAACCCAAAAAAACAAAGAAGGAAACGATAAAGAGAAATCAGGAGTACGCCCGCTTGCCTTGGCAGATTCCCTCGCCCGCTTCCAAAGAAAAAGAATAATAAGGATTTCAAAACCAGCAAAGACTCCTCCTAATATCCCAAGAAGCCACAATAATTTTCCTTGCAAAAAAATACTTCCAAGAAGAGGTATGATAAGTGCCAAAAAAATTGCAATTAATCTATGAACCTTCAAATCATTTATAAGGACACCTTTAAAATAAGTTCCTATCGTCCACGCAGAATCAAGCATGTTTGCAAATCCCAAAAGCCCCCCAAGAAGCCCAATAATGGGGAGATAAGAGACGAGAGGGCCAAACACGTTAAGAGAGGGTTCCACGCCACGATACAAAAGAAGGGTGGCTATTACAAAAACTGCGCAAAATAAAACCGAAAAAAAGGATGCAAAAATAAAAGCAATGGGGCGAACAGGTGTTTTCTTTTTCCGAAGATAAAGGATCACCTCTCTTACTGCCTGCTGACCGATGAGCGCATAGAGAACTACCCCATACGGCAAGAATGGTTCTGTAATCTCCCTGTGCCACGTAAGAGTACTAAGATAAGGCAACCCCATAATGAACATCGCTATCACGATGAGGAACATAAATCCATTCGTAAAAAGCTCACTCTTTGCTATGATACCCACACCAAACACTACTCCTACACCTCCCAATGCCCAAAACAATACCGACTCCGAGTACTGAGGAAGTATAGGAATAATAAGGCGTAGAAATTCGGAACCAAGGATTTGATATGCAACCAATGTGCCCGCATTCCCGAATACCTGCGTAATTTTCACAACTTTTCCCACTAATGCACCGAGATAATATTCAGTATATCCTGCAAGTTCGTGCTCTCCCTTAGTACGCAAGATTACTTCTGCATACATCAAATGAACATACGCAGTAAGAATTCCAAAAATAAAAAGATATAAAAAACCAACAACTAACCCAGTTCTAAAAAACACTTGAGGCAGGGTAAAGATACCTGCCCCTATAATCGTCCCAAGAAGTAATGTGCTTGCTATAAAATAATTCTTATACATCGGTGTTGTGTGTATGGTGGCGCCAAGGCTTCCTTGATTTAATAACACGTTCTTCTATTACCCAAAACACAACAAGAATAACAAGAGAAAGCATCGCCGCAAAAAACCCAAGCGCATATAATTTAAGGCCTATAGTCATTCCTATTGCTGCCGCCACCCAGATACCTGCAGCAGTCGTAATTCCCTGTATTTTCTCTCCCTGTGAGTAGATCATTCCAGCACCAAGAAATCCGACACCAACCACCACCTGCGCCGCTATGCGTGTTGGGTCTACTACACCACCGATACCCTGGAAACCATCAACAGACAGTATAGTAAATAACGCAGAGCCCATACCTACCAACGAGTAGGTGCGCACTCCAGCAGGTTTATGTACAAGCTCACGCTCCATACCAAGAATACCGCATAGAAGCGAAGCGAGAAGAAGCTGATAGAATGGCTCCAATGAAACATTCCCAAGAACCAATGATGTATTACTTAAAAAATCTTGCATACCAGGTAGTAGAAATTCGACTGTTGTTACCGAATTCCTTATTTTAAAAATTAATTAAATATTTTTTATAGTATAGACCAGCATGGCGAAAACTCTACTTGTCGAATTTTCACTACCTGGCATATGTGTATGTACTTAATTATACCAAACCAAAGAAATGCTACAATAATGACAATCTACCATGAAAGTTGTTTGGAATAATATAAA
>CAYIOQ010000073.1:0-3451 GCA_964365055.1 uncultured Candidatus Saccharibacteria bacterium
CGCCGCCTACCTTTGCGTACGAAATTGAGTTCGAATTTTTCGATAAAGGTCGACCAAAATCGGATAAAATATGATTCTCGCCAGAGGGTCATATTTTTTATTATCCGCAGAGAATCGAATGAGAAAGGGGTCGGGAATCTATATATCTAGGTTTCCGGATTCCCGCTTACGCCAGGAATGACAGAGAAACGGATTATTTCAAAAGGCCTTCGGCGATTTTCATCAAGTTTACGATACGCGACTGTTGAATACCAAGCAGATCTTCAAGATCTTTTGGCTTGTACGTTACTAATTGACTGACTAAAAATATATTCGCCCCAATCATTTTTTTCTGCTCATCAGACGAGAGGCCAGACATGATAGTAATAGGATACAAATGCTCATCCTCAATCCACTTCGAAAGAGGACGCTCTTTTGGATGATTCCACCCCAAAAGAATCATATTTTTACAATGCCCAAATTTTAATGAATCAGTTGAAAATTTCCCATTAGTCACAATCCACACCTCATCCATATGTGGTGTTTTTCCGATATGGCCTGCGTCAACGAGATCGAGAAATCTCGACCATATCGCCATAGTATCCTTAACTCCAACATAAACTGGATCATGATGAAGCTTTGCCTCCACCATACCCCTCCTCCCCTCCTTCTCAATAAGGAGATCAACCTCATGAGTTACGCATACCCCTTCAAGAATAGGGGGAAGCTCCGCCTTATATCCATACGCAGAGAACATATGAACAAGATACTTCTCGAAATCAAACCCCGTAGGACCAAGTTTTAAGATTGCCTCTTTCAAACCATATCTATGTGCGACTACCGGCTCATGTACATCAAGCGATTCGCGTATAAGCCTCAAGATGCTTCTCGTACTTATGTTTTCATAAATTCTATCACCCACCTCCTGCGCCACCTTTGTTGCAAGCTCCTCACTTGCGCCAGCACGCATAGCAGTGTTTTTAATCTTCTCTCGTCTAAATAGCTCTCGTTCTCCATTGGCCTTTGTAATAAAAATATCTTGCATATATGCTATTTAATATTATTTATAGACGCAGCCATATCGGCACTTTTTGGTCTTTTGATAGCAACAAAGATGTGCGCGATAAAGCCAAACAGAAAAATACATAATAATGAAAGAATATATATATCACCAGGAGCTCCAAATTTAACGGTATGGATAGACGAATTACCCGCTCGATCTACTGCTTTTATTGAAAGCGTATGAGTACCAAAGAAAATTCCACGCACACGATAAGTATGCTCCCCATCTCCTCGCTGAATTTCCCTTTCTCCATCATCCACGGAAATTTCATATTGGTCGATTCCAGAAAAGCTATCTCTGGCAATAAATCTAAACACCCACCCTCCCAAAAGAACACGCTCCTTTGTAACCTCAAGAACAGATATCTCCCCAGCAGGTTTTTCAACATCTATGTTAAAAGGGAAATGGACAACAGTTGTCTGCCAAACATTTGTTTTGAATCGAATATGGAAATACCACTGTCCATTTTCGAGACCACGATACGTGTAAGGTGCGAGACGATCTTTCGACGCAGTTCCGGGATCGCTATAAGGATCTTTGCTTATAGAAAAAGCAATCGCAGTGACAGTTGAGGGGATAACCCATTTAAATTCGGGGTTATTGTCCGCATACCACACCTTACTGTCAGGATGTGTCATAGAATACACAACAGGAATATTGGGATCTACGGGAAAACATGCGACAGAAGTTTCTTGTGGCTGTTTTTCGATAGACTTTACTGTCTGCGGTTTCAAAACAGGTGCAACCACACTACTTGGTTTAAGTAATTGGAATTCAGCTCCACTTGGGTCATTGAGCACATTAGTTCCAAGGCCATCATTCGCTAATACAGAGCTAGAAACAAATTTGATTACCGAGGTACCACTCGCTTTCACCCTAAACGTCAATTTGAGAATAGCGCCACCCTTCCCTTTAAATATGGGGTTGAATATGGCCCCTTCAAATTGGATACTGCCAGCGAAATTATCAAAAGCTGGCTCCTGAACCCACAGAGACACTATGGATCCATTTTTCTGAATATTAACAAGCTCTAAGAGATCAACGGGGAAAGAAAGTACTCCAGAAACCGCATTTATCTCCTGATCTTGACTAGACACCAACACATTAACAGAAATATTTTCCCCTATTGCGTACGAACCCGCTTGAGGAGACAGGTAAAGCGTGGCGCTTGGTGCGGCATGTACAACGTGCGTACTCGAAAGCAACAACAACGAAATAACAATTCCCAAAAAATGCTTCATTACTTTTATTATATCACGACGTTATTGCAACGTCTCGCCTATCTTTCTTTTTCCTCTCTCTCCACACAATCACAGCGGACAATAACAAGAGCGCAATAAAAATGATTACACCAATACCATATCGTTTTCCTGCAACAGTGACGGACATAGGAGAAAGTTCCGAAATAGTAACGTTACCCGCCTTATCAATCGCCCTTACATATACATAACTCGAACGAGATTGATCACGAAGAACATAAGGACTTTCCGCTTTTTCCCAAGACAATACACTCATAGGAGGAGCCCTCCCTAGTACCGGCCTTCTCTCTGCGATCTCGTAATGATCTATTCCGGAATCTTTATCATGAGAAAGAAACACGACGAACCATTTTCCCTCAAATACCGTTTGGTCACGAGACACCTGAATAGAAAATGGGTCAGGAGAAAAAACGTCGCGTGGCTTTGACTCAAGTACCTCTTGAGCCGCATCTTTTGTAACAGAAATAACAAATACTGAGGATGGTAGGGCAATCTCGGTACCCACCCCATCGTGACGAAACGCCTTTATGTTTTTGATACCAAGAGACGTGACACCTTCTTTTTTAGTCACAAAACGCAACACCCCCACAATAACGTGTTCTTTGTCGTATCCGCCGGGTATAACACCCGAATAATGTATCACACCACCATCGTCTTTAAACTTTTCAACCCATATAGGTATCGTCGAACGCGTATCATCGATACCCACAAAAACAAGCGCTTCGGTGTCATATTGTATGTCACCTTCAATGGCGTTAATATATTCCCCCCGCGTGCGAAGTACGAAATCAACATCAAAGGGCGTATCGGGGCGCACCTCCCTATCAAACTGTTGGGCATTCACCCCCACAACAAACAAAAGATAGAGGATGGAGAATACGATATATAATTTTTTAATTTTTTGTTTTTGCATATTTTTATCCTGTCCAATGGAAGGCTAGAATACTAAAATCTCTCAAATCAACCTTTTTATCATCATTAAAATCAACCTTCTTTTGTGCCACCTCCGTTAAGGGTCGTTTGTACCAATAAGCAAGAATAGAAAAATCAACCAAGTTAATGTAACCGTCACAATTTAAATCATGTCTTTTGCGGGGGGGGGGGGGGGGGGGGGGGGGGGGGGGGGGGGGGGGGCGGGGGGGGGTGGGGG
>CAYIOQ010000074.1:0-3353 GCA_964365055.1 uncultured Candidatus Saccharibacteria bacterium
CAAAACTTGAAGTAATGCGATAATCATCAGAAATAATTTTTCCTCCATCTTTCTCAACAAACGATACGTTATAATCCACACGCAACAACACCTGTTTTCCATCCAATTCTTCCTTTGTACATTCTCGCAAAAACTTCATCCCGTTAGAGGTAAATCGTGACCTAGAAACCAAAATTCACCTTTTTATTTATTATAATTAATATTTTTTGTCTACCACATTTATTTCAATAGATACAAGCACTCACGACCTCTAACGGGATTCATATCTATAAGTATTTACCAGTTATTAAATTGGGCATGCCCTCTACTATCCTCCCATTTCCCAGACGAAGCTACATTTTTATAAATTTAGCGACTATGCTACAGCATAGTTTTAAATATTCGAGGAAGAGTATTACCCACGAATCTTTATAATGCCATATTTTGTGCGTCGTGTACGCACGAATGGATCTTTACTGCTCTCTGAAGACTTGCGTGGTGAGTATACTTTCTTTTTTCGTTCGATTTTACCACGTTCGTTATAGCTGCGGTAGTGTTCCTCGCGCAGCGCCTTTTTTATAGTGCTTATTGTTTGTGGGGTAAGGAAAAGTTCCTCCTCTATTTCACGATATTCTTTGTTCATAAGAATACGATTAATTGCTGCCATACGGTGTATCACACGAGAACGTTCATGAGGAGTGAGGAGTATCTCTAATAATGGCTCAAGTTTATTTGTGTGCCGTAAAGTAACAAAATGAGCTACGATAACATCCCACACAGCTTTTTTCCATGCGACACGTGAGGAATAGTTTTTTACCTCTGGTATCACGGCTGGAATATCTATAGATACTGATATATTTTCTTTTTTATCTCGCATGTGCTTTCAAGTATAATCAAGACCTATCGCATTTATGCAGCACTATCGAAACCACAAAGATACTGGAAAAAGATAGGCATAATAGGCTAATCCGAGAAAGATAGTAGAAAGCAAAATATATAATAAAATGTGGCGTCTTTTTGTTTTCTCATCAACTGATTCTGCAGGATCATTAGCCCATAACATGAGTGCTGAACAAAAGAGAATTAAAGCAATGATTCCAGCAATAAATAGAAAACCAAAAAACATCATACCATAAATCAAACCACCAAATCCTGATGTGTCAAAATTGCCGAAATAAAACCAAAGAAACGGAAGCGATAAAATTACTATACCAAAAGCAGTTAGTTTATGCCAGATTTTGTAACGCATAAGTTTTCAGAACTTTATAATACATATAGTATATACCAGCTTTTCTCAAAAACTACTCCGACTATGCTACAGCATAGTCGGAGGGTAAGAAAACTTATTATGTTATAAACAACAAAGATATCGTGGGCACACATGTCCTTCGAAGCTTTGCGCAAAGAAGGATAGCCCATGGAAATTCATTTATCCAGCCACGATTGGAGGATAATCGCCGCAGCATGGGCATCAATGGTATGTTTTTTTTGTCCTGTTTCATGCACGATCGTTCGTGCTTCCTTGGTGGTAAAAAACTCATCTTGTGTTTCAATCGGAATGGAAAGATTTCTCTCCAGAAATGCAATAAATTTTGCCGTAATCTCTGTTTGGGGAGTTCGTTCGGATGAGGATGAAAGCGGTTCCCCAACTATAATGCGTGTAATCTTATAATCTATAAGCACTGTTTCCAATTCCTCTAATACTGTGGCCTTGGATTTGTTTTCTATTACACGCCATGGTGTTGCAATTTTTGTCTCCTCGTCTCCCAACGCAAGGCCAATTTTTTTTGTTCCGTAATCAATTCCTAAAATCATAAGTCTGTAAGAATAAGAGGACCGTTTTCTGTTATTGCAATTGAATGCTCGAAGTGTGCCGCGAGACTGTTGTCTGCTGTTGCAAAACTCTCGTCAGGGCGCTGAATAATATATTCTGTTCTTTCTGCGATGATAGGTTCAATAGCAATGACAAGCCCAGGTTCTAATACAAGGCCAGTGCGTGGTCTCCCAAAATTATAAACATATGGATCTTCATGTAATTCAAAACCAACACCGTGCCCCGTGAGATCCTTTAATACTTTAAATCCCCCCTTATGTACGCGAGTTTGTACAGCATTTCCTATGTCTCCTATCGTATTTTTTGACACGGCAACACGAATTCCCTCATCGAGGGCTTCTCGTGCAGTTACGATAAGCTTTTGTGCCTGTTTACTTACACTGCCAACAGGAAGTGTCACCGCCATGTCAGTGATAAGATTTCGAAAAATAATACCAATATCAATACTGATAACATCGCCATCTTTTAGCGCGTATGATGTAGGTCGTTCATGAACCGCAACATTATTTAAGGAGGTGCAGAGTGTATTAGGGTAGGGTTCTGTTGCGGCACTCGGGGTATATCCCTTAAAAGCAGGCTTGCCACCAGCTTTTTTAATTAAGTGTTCTGCAAGGCGATCAAGTTCTATAAGTGTGATGCCTTCTCTCGCTTCATCTGTAACACTGCGCAATATATTTGCGAGTCTTTTCCCACCCTCTCGAAGATCCTTAATCTGCTCTTTTGTTTTAAGTTTTACCGTCATGGTGTTTTATTATTAATAAAGCCTGTGAGTTTACACAGGCTTTATTCTACTCCCAATGCCGTTCTAATTCTAGCCTGCACCTCTTCTATGGTGCCCTCACCATGGACTGAGATAAGACGGCCAGATGATTCATAATAGCGTACTACAGGCATTACCTCTGTCTCAAACCAATCGAGACGACTTTTAATACCATGTTCTGTGTCATCTTCTCTTCCTCGCGCCTTAAGACGCCCAAAAACCTCTTCGTGTCCTACGTCAAGCAATACCGCCACCATCTCTTTGGCACGTTCAAACCACTCGAGGGTCATATCGAGCGCCTCCGCCTCATGAAGTTTTCTTGGAGAGCCATCGAAAAACAAAAAAGCGTCATTTTCCAAAAGGCGTGTCATAATATCGTTCTGCCATAGATAAGCAGCTACCCACTCATCAATAAGCTTCCCTTCCGTAATAATACTTTTTACCTTTCTTCCCGCAAAGGTATCCTTCTTTGCAAGAGTACGCAGAAGCTCACCTATAGAAACATAAATAGTCTTCTTTCCTTGTGTATTAAGATACGTTTCAAGAAGCTTAAGTTGAGTTCCCTTGCCAGCGCCACTTCTCCCCAAGAACACAATATTTTTGAATTTCATGTTTATAGTATATCGGACTTCCGCTATACCTCGTATTCGCGCATTACCACTTGTGATTGCAACTGTTTCGTTGTTTCGATCGCAACAGACACCACAATGAGAAGTGCTGTTCCCCCAAGACTAAATGCGCTTATTCCACTTGCAGCTTGCACCATGTTTGGAAGAACGG
>CAYIOQ010000075.1:0-3302 GCA_964365055.1 uncultured Candidatus Saccharibacteria bacterium
TCCACATTTGATAGTGGGGAGCTGGTGGTGTAAAATGGAAACACGGTGGGGAATTGTGGATAACTATGGGGAAAACCCAAGAAATAAGTGGACAACTATGTTTATCGGAGAATACGGACACAATTTAGATGAGAAGGGGAGAATGGCGGTACCCGCGAAGTTTAGGAAGGATTTGGCGGGTGGTGCGATTGTTACGCGAGGCCTTGATGGGTGTCTTTTTCTCTTTACTACGCATGATTGGGAGGTGTTGGCACAGAAATTAATGGCTCTTCCTATTACACAGGCAAATGCACGTGCGTTTTCCAGATTGATGCTCGCTGGTGCTATGGAGGTTGAGATCGATAACCAGGGGCGCGTACTTATACCAGAGTATTTGAGAAAGTATGCAGGAATGGATAAGAGGGTTGTAGTTGCTGGTCTGTATAACCGTATTGAAATTTGGGATGAGACGAGGTGGAACGAATATAAGGAACGAACAGAAAAAGAGTCTGGGGAAATCTCTGAGCGTATGGGGGAACTTGGAATATAAAAACTAATTAGCCACTAGGGTATAGGGTGTAGTGATTGGGGTATAAAAACCCTAAACCCTAAAACCTAAACCCTATGTTATGCATATCCCAGTATTATTGAACGAAGTGTTAGAAATTTTTAATCCAAACTCTGGTGAGAATTACATTGACGCGACACTTGGTGAAGGAGGGCATACAAAGGAGATTCTAAAAAGGATTGCGCCGATGGGGAGGGTACTGGGCATGGACTGGGATAGACAATCTCTCGAGCACTTCAAAAAAGATATCGAGTTCGAGGGAAAGGAACGGATAGTCACCATGTGTGGTAATTATGCAGAGCTTGAAAAATATGTAGAAGAAAGTGGAATTCGGAATATTAAAGGAGTTCTCTTTGATCTCGGATGGTCAAGTATTCAGCTTGGTACGGTAAGGGGGCTAAGTTTTAATGAGAATACCGAAGAACTTGATATGCGATTCGAAGGTGTCGGTGAGAGCGCAAAGGATGTTGTGAATAGGTATAAGGAGGAGGATATTGCAAATATTATTTATGAATATGGGGGTGAACGGTATAGCCGTCGTATTGCAAAGGCAATCGTTGAGACAAGGAGAAAGAAAAAAATAGAGACGGTGGGTGAATTGGTAGAGATTTTAGTACAAGTGCTCCCGCGTCGCTATGAGGGGGGAAGGATACATCCAGCAACACGAACATTTCAGGCGTTGAGGATATACGTAAATCATGAGCTTGAGAATATAGAAAAGGGGTTGCGTGCGGCGCTCGCAGTGCTTGATGAGGGGGGAAAGATAATAGTAATCAGTTTTCATTCGCTCGAAGATCGTATGGTAAAAAATTTCTTTCGTGAAGAGGCAAAAAAAGGAACTTTGACTATTCTTACAAAAAAACCATTATGCGCAACACGAGAGGAGATAGTAATAAATAATCGTGCCCGTTCAGCAAAGTTGCGGGCAGCACAAATATTATGACAGTTTTTTCATACGATAAGGTTCAAAAAAGGTATTTATGGACATCGTTTATTCCACAGGCTGTAGTTGGTGATGGGTGGCAGCGCGCTTATTGGCCTATACTTTTTTTGTTATGCGCCATCATTGTAACCTCTCTCTTTTCCCATGTCTTTTTTTCCATTGCACAGACCGACATCGTTTTTGATATAAAAAAAGCGGAGCGCGAGGTAAAAACAATAAATGGTGAGAATGGTGAACTTAGGGTTCGACTTGCACTTACGACATCGCCTTCTCGTCTTGCAGATGTAGCTAGGGACCGTGGACTCGTGAAGGTTCAGAACCCGACGTACATCTCTTCCATTACAACAAAAACGCAATAATAGTAAAATAGTAGGTTATGTTAAGGTTTGTGCATCAGTTTAAAGAATCATGGAGACTTTACCTTATTGAGATTCTTTTTTTTATTGTGAGTTTCTTTCTTTTTAACCATATTTATCGAATAAGTATTGAAAAGCATGCTCAGTATTCTGCAAGAGCGATGGCGCAGATTGATGCTCAAAAGGAATCAGAACCACGCGGTACCATCTTTTTTAATACGCGGGATCGTCGTTTGGTTCCTGCAGCAATGAATGAAAAAATTCCTTTTATTTTTATTGCTCCTGCTGAAATTAAGGAGGCAGATAGAGACAGGGTATTAGAAACCGTTGCTCCTCTTTTTTCTCTTTCGTCTGATGAATGGATTGAAAAGCTGGAAGATAACAGATCGCATTTTAATGTCGTTGATCTTAATCCTACCCAAGGAATCATCAAAAAGATAAAAGATCTTAAATTGCGTGGTGTATACGTTGGTGAACGCCTAAAACGTTCTTACCCAAATGGAGAACTTGGTGCCTCTGTGCTTGGGTACTTGACAGATGAATATAATACGCCGAGAGGACAGTATGGTGTTGAGGAGGCGTATCAAAAACAACTCGGTAATTCAGACTATCCTGCAAACATAACTCTCACACTTGATTATAACCTTCAGCAAAAAGGAGAACAGATGCTTGATGATTTGATGGGAGATTGGAAGGCGGAGGCGGCGACGCTTATCGTCGAGGACCCAAAGACCGGTGCAATTCTTGCGATGGCGCAAAAGCCTGGATTTGATCCAAATACTTATAGTAAGGCGTCGCTTAAGACGTTTTTGAATCAAAACATATCAAGCGTATATGAACCCGGTTCTGTTTTTAAGGCGCTTACCTTTGCAGGTGCTCTTGATGCGGGGAAGATTACACCGGAGACCACGTATCGTGATACAGGAAGTCTTTCTTTGAGCGGATATACTATTAGAAATTGGGATAAGAAGTCTTATGGCACACAAACTATGGTTCAAGTACTTGAGAATTCTTTAAATACAGGTGCCGCTTTCATAGAAAAACAGCTTGGGCCGGATCTTTTCTTGAAATATGTAAAGGACTTTGGTTTTGGCGCGAAAACAAAAATAGACCTCCCCGGAGAAGTGGTCGGGAACGTTAACAATCTTAAGGGGTTTGAACAACTTCATTTTGCTACTGCTTCATTTGGTCAAGGTATTGCGGTAACACCTCTCCAGCTCATCACTTCAATGTCTGCTATTGCAAACAAGGGGATACTTATGAAACCATATGTTGTGGATAGGATTGAACATGAGGATGGCACAATAGAAATTACGCAACCGAGTGTGACACGCAGGGTGTTAAGTGAGGACGCTGCAAAGAAATCTGCCGATGCCCTTGTTTCTGTGGTAAATCATGGGAAGATTGGGGTGGTTCCTGGATATCGTGTTGGGGGGAAAACGGGAACAGCCCAAAT
>CAYIOQ010000076.1:0-3166 GCA_964365055.1 uncultured Candidatus Saccharibacteria bacterium
CCTTTTTTCATGAGTGAACCAAAAATAGCAATAACACCCGCTTCTCCCTTTGGATTTTGGCGAGGACCATAGACGTTTGCATAACGGAAGATAAGATGTCTAAAGTTATTGTTCGAGGAGTAGTAGCATATGGCTTCTTCGGCGAGGAGTTTTGAAAGCCCATAGGGGGAGAGGGGTTTTGGTTCTGTGGTTTCTGATGCGGGAAGTTTTTCTGGGTCTCCATACATCGCACCCCCCGTTGAGGAAAAGATAAATTTTTTAATAGTGTATTCTCCACCAAGGAGAAGAAGGTTGGTCGTTCCTAGTACATTTACTTCGAGAGTTGGAATAGGGTCTCTGAGGGACTTTGCAACCTCAGCTATCGCAGCGTGGTGGTTGATGATCTGTGGCTGTTCTTTTTTGAAGATTTTTCGTAGCGTTTCGAGATCTCGAATATCGGCCTTATAAAATGTAGCATTTTTGTTTACATTCTTTCTAAAACCGGTTGCGAGATTGTCGACGACAGATACCTTGTGTCCCTTTTTAATGTAGGCATCAACAATGTGGCTTGCTATAAAACCGGCTCCGCCAGTAACGAGTATGTTCATAATTTTTATTTTACTTTGGTGAATAATAGTTTAATTGTTTTTACGATAATAAGCATGTCGAGAATAATGGATCTATTTTTTATGTAGAAGAGATCGTATTGGAGTTTTTGGTGAGCATCTTCTATTGATGAACCGTAACGATAGTTAATTTGTGCCCAGCCCGTGATTCCTGGTTTTACGATGTGACGTACCTCGTAATAGGGGATTTGTTTCTTAAGAAGTTTTATAAATTCGGGGCGTTCTGGGCGTGGACCAACAAAAGCGATGTTGCCTCTTAGGACGTTTATAAGTTGAGGAAGTTCGTCGAGGTGAGTAGCGCGGAGAAGCGCGCCGAATGGGGTTGCTCGTACATCTTGCGGCGTAGACCACTGCGGACCACCTTTTTCTGCGGAGACTGGCATCGTTCTGAACTTATAGATGGAGAATCGTTTTTCGTCTTTACCCATTCTTGTTTGTGTGTAAATGATAGGACCGCGGGAGCTTAGTTTTATAATGAGCCCAATGAGGATCATAGGTGGGAAAAAGAGAATAAGAAGAGTAATCGCCAGACCATAGGAGATGGGTAATTTTATCATTTCGTAGACGCGTTGATTTTTTGTGATATTGGTAAGGATCCATAGGCGTTCGGTGTGTGCGATGGGTAACTTTTGCATCACCGTTTCATAGGCGTGAGTTACGCCGAGTACCTCAACTCCGTGTAAGACATTTTTATATACTTCGCGTATAAATTTATCATTATCTCGTATACTCTCCATAATGATAATTGAATCAATATCGTTTTCTTCTATAAGACGGGAAAGGGCGCGTGTAGTTTCTTCATCGATTTCTTTTATACGAAGACGTATTTCATACCCAAGTTGAGGATTATCAGTGATGAATGTAATGAGCTCATTTACTTCACTATCTTCGCCAACAATGAGGACCTTTTTTTCCGGTTTTTTAGTCCACGTGTTAAACATCCATCGCCACAGGGTTGCCGCACTAGCAAAAATGACTACAAAAATAGCAAGATTTGTTTTTGGAGAGATTTTAAAATAGGGGACAAGATAAAAGAGAATTATTGCAATAAGGGATCCCGCGAAGATGGAGATGATAACTTGGTTAATAAGTTCAAGGGTATTTTTGAGGTTTTTTAGATCGTAGAGTCCGGCAATATAAAAGATACTGAGCCATATTGCGAATATAATAGCAAAAGGACCGGCGTGGGCTTGCCATAGATACATATTGATGTGTCCATAACGAAGAAAAAGAGTTGCAACAAGACATCCGTAGAGGATAGCAATGTCCCCAATGAGAACGAGATATTGTTTAAGAGAAATATTCATGAGAGTTAATTATGTATTTTGTACATACAATGTAATACCCTACGAAATTAATTATTTGAGAGATGACGTTTGCGACTGCCGCCCCCTCAATACCAAGCTTGCCAATAAATAAGACGTTGAGCAAGAGGTTGGCGCTCGTGCCTATGATGAGGAACGGTACCATTTTATTTTGATGGTTGCGAACGAGAAGGACGTATCCAAGTACAGTAGAAACATAGACGAATGGCATGCTCCCCAAAAGTATTTGAAGCACATAAACAGAAGACGTATATGTATTTCCAAAGAGGAGGGGAATTACGTAAGGCGCGATAAAAAAAGAGGTGACAGCGATTCCTATGCTTGTGATGATACTTATGAATAAGAAGGATCGAATCGTAGTAATAAAGTTTTTTTGTGAAGTGGATGCCTGTTGAGAAAGAAGGGGGAGATAGGCGGTTGCGATAAGGCCAGCGCCTACATAAAGAAGTTGAATAAGTTTCATCGGTGCCGCATAGAGGCCGACAGATGTTGTGTCGCGTAATGTCCCGATAATGATGATGTCGGCATACAGGAGAATAGTGATGCATGCAGTGGAAAGCCCGAGGGGGAGACTTTCTTTTATTACACGCTGAAGCATGGAATAGTTATAGTGAAGTTTTAGTGTGTAATAATAAGTGCGCACATCGAAGAGTGTTATCAGAAGCCCGACAAATGATCCTAAAAGATATGCATAGGCGAGAAGGAATACTGAAGGATAGAGAAAGAGTCCCGTAGTACTAATTACGAAAATAACACCATTTACAATTGTCTGGTTAATGGCGTCAACATTCATTTTGTTTTGTCCACGCGCGAAGGAAAGATGGAAGTCGCGAAGAGTATCGAGGATCGATGATGCACCAAGAATAGCGAGGAGATTTTTGACAAGTATAGATGACGAGAGAAGCGGCCCAAAAATAAGAAGCACGGCGGCACTTATAAACAATAAGCCTGTTTTGATAATAAAAAGTGCGGTGAGATATTGAGGGTCTTTTGATTCACCTTTCGCCACCTCGCGCATCAGGAGCATGTCGAGCCCAAAATCATTCAGGAGCATGAATGCGGCAGCAATACTAAGAGCGAGATTAAAAGAACCAAAAAGTTCGGTTCCTAGTATGCGCGCGGCAATTATTACAACAACGCCTTTAATGAGGCGACTCGCGAGTTGGCCGGTTATGAGCCACTTTATATTATTCCAAACAACTTTCATGGTAGATTGTCATTATTGTAGCATTTCTT
>CAYIOQ010000077.1:0-3156 GCA_964365055.1 uncultured Candidatus Saccharibacteria bacterium
TCACTCAGCAAACATCGTCGCGCAAACGATGGCTTATGAAAAGGATCTTTGCTCGCGCACGAGGAGTGATTGCTAACAGCCATTACACCGGCAACGCGATACAAACATTCGGCGTTCCATCGGAAACAATATCATATGTGTATCCTTGTCCGGTGAGAGTTCCTGATTCACGTCTCGTCGCTCCAAAAAAGAATGGCCATACGTTATTGACAGTAGGTCGTATTGTTGCTCGAAAGGGGCATGAATACGTTATCCAAGCAATGCCGTATGTTCGGAAACTATTTCCTGACACGCAGTATGTCATTTTCGGAGATGGTGCGTATCGCCGTGAACTTGAGTCATTGGTGAAACAATTGGGTCTCCAAGACCATGTACGCTTTCTTGGTGCGCTTTCCGATGCACAAGCAAGCGAATGGTATACTAAGTCTGATGTATTTATTATGACCCCCGTCGATCTTGCTGGAGATGTGGAGGGATTTGGTATCGTATATTTGGAAGCAAGTGCATTTGGACTGCCTGTGGTTGCGACAGAGAGCGGCGGAGCAGCGGAGGCTGTTGTAAATGGAGAAACGGGCATAGTAGCACCACAAAAAGATGTAGTCGCCATTGCTGATGCAATTATTGCTTTGTTTAATGACCCCACTCTTGCTGGGCAGCTTGGTCTCAAAGGAAGGGAGCGGGTACAGCGCGAATTCCAATGGAAGGTGCAGGCAGAAAAACTCATGAGTATTATTGAACAATCTTAATTATGATCTCCGTTATCATCCCCGCTTACAATCATGCCGATGAACTTCCAAAAACATTGGATGCGTTATTTTCTCAAGACTACAACGATGTAGAAATAATTGTGGTGAATGATGGGTCTACTGACAACACAGAAGAAGCGCTTGCGCCCTATCGTAATCGGATAACGTATTTAGTTCAAGAAAACAAAGGCGCACCAGCGGCGCGCAATCTTTGTTTTTCACACTCAAAAGGGGAGTACGTTTTATTTTGTGATGCTGATTTAGAATTTATCCCTACTGCTCTTTCCATCCTTGTTCGCACACTTGAAACACACCCGGAGGTATCATACGCATACTATTCATTTTGGTGGGGAAAGAAATTATTTAAAGGTCAGTCATTTGATGCCGACCGTCTCCACCGTGAACCCTACATCCATACATCGGCATTGATTCGCCGAGAGCATTTTCCGGGATTTGATGAAAGTATAAAAAAGTTTCAGGATTGGGATTTATGGCTAACAATGCTTGAACAGGGGCACACTGGGTATTTTGTTGATGAAGTATTAGCCCATATCGAGCCACGTCCAGCAGGCAGCGGTATCAGCGCGTGGCTGCCGTCATTTATGTATAAGATTCCTTGGAAACGGTTTGGAATTCACATTGCCCTTATTGAGAAATATCATACGGCAATGCGTATTATAAAAGAAAAACACGGCTTAGCCTTGACAAAGTAGGTATAGTATGCTTTAATGTAAGGACGTTTTTGTATATTTTGTGATTATGGGAGGTTATGAATGAGTTTGGCAAGTATTAGTATTGACGAAGATCCGTCGTTTGCTGCGCAAGGTGGTAGCTCGCCTATGCGGAGGTGGCGGGGAAGTACTGGGAGTACATTACAGAATCGGCAGATTATTTATCACGATTCTGACGATCAAAAACGAAATAAACGTTCTTTCAAAAAAGAGGAAAATATTGTATATATTTCCAACAATGAGAATCTTATTAAGGTCAATAATGCGCGGTCATGGGGTCTCTCAAGAGAGGCTGCTGACGTAGATTTCGTTCATTCTGACATAACGGAAGAGAATCTCGGTCCTAATAATAGAAGCGGGATTGAATATTACATGCCGGTGGTGTTTGACCCTGGAAAGGTCAGCCTCAAAGTTCTTTATAAAGAAATCAAACAAAGAGGATTAGTTGCGGCACACCCTTCTCTGTTGTGGGCATATCTTGAAAAAGAAAAAGACAAATGGGAAGGTAAGCCCCGAATCATTCCTATGAATAGAACGATTCGTAATAAAAGTCACAAGGTGACCATACCTATTTTCTCAACATATTACTTTGATAATGTTCGTTTGTTGGATTTATTTCCTGTTCATCCTAATTACCAAGTGCGTGGTAGGGTGGTTGCGTTTAAGAGGGTAGTTGTTTTTGTAAGTAAAAGTAATTAAATTAACACGAATTGTTAAAATGTCCTTTGCGATAAAGATCGTAGAGGACTTTTTATTTCTCCAATTCTATCGCATCCTCAAGTTTGTAAGGTCCAACAGCAGTGCGTTTAAGTGATTCGACATACGCGCCGCAGCCAAGGGCGTTACCAATGTCGTTTGCTAGCGCGCGGATGTAGGTGCCACTGGAGACATGAGTGCGGATGGTCAAGCGAGGCCACGCGTAGTCAAGAAGCTCAAGGGAGTGGATGGTCACGGTTTGGGGTTTAAGGTCGGGGACGATGCCTTTGCGGGCTAGTTCGTATGCTTTTTTACCGCCGATTTTTTTAGCGGAAAACGCCGACGGCATCTGGTCGTAGGTTTTAATAAATGACGCACAGACTTGTTGGACATCTTCAAGGGAAGGAGAGACGCACTCTTGTTGTGTGATGGTGCCGGTGCGGTCTTGTGTGTCGCTGCTCGCACCAAGCACAAGCGTCGCCTCGTATGTTTTGTCCATATGTAAAAACTCTGACTGGCGTTTAGTCCATTCACGACCCACAAGGATGATAAGTAGACCGTCGGCAAACGGGTCAAGGGTGCCGGCATGGCCTACGCGCGATTGTCCTGTAACTTTGCGGGCACGGTCAACCATATCATGAGAGGTTGGCCCTGATGGTTTGTTGACGAGATAGAGTCCGTTTTCTTTCATAGTATTTTAGTCGTCTATTATCCACTTGACAGTATTTAAGAGAGTGGTAGTATTTGAATCAGTGTTTTACACAAATATATTTATACAAGGAGATTTCCGCCAATGGGAAAACAGAACACCAGACTTATAGTATGGGAAGCCGAACAGGATGAAATAGACGCCGAGAAGGAGCAAACTGACCTCAAGAAGAACCCAAAGGAGCAGTTCGTCAAACCTCGAGGTACGAAGCATCAACTGCATTTTGCAGGCACCAGACGTTAATCTAGTGAAAAACACTCCCGCCAATTGAACG
>CAYIOQ010000078.1:0-3078 GCA_964365055.1 uncultured Candidatus Saccharibacteria bacterium
GTCCATAGGGTGCGAGTTCCGATTCAAGAATATTGCCATCCACAAAATTGGCGCGTACGTCAGATTCTTGAAGTAGTTCCTTCCAACATCGCATATAGGACGTAACGAAGTGCTCCGTCTGTGGTGCGCGTGATGGAAGAAGTTCAAATGGAAGATAGAGGATAAGGCGGCGATGGTGAGGATCTTCGTCTAAAAAGTTGGCAAGTAATTCGCAGAGTTCTGAATCTAATATTTCGGTCGTAGGGTTTGGTACTGTTTTAAATAAAGTTATAAGCCTCATATGTAATTTTTGTCGTAATGTTGTATGTGCAATGATATCCGGATTGTCTAGGATTTTCGTTGACCACGGAGATGTCCTACTTCTCATGAAGAGCGTCTCTATCGGAGGAGCGACTAATACAATTTCTGAGGTTTTATTTAGCACGAAACACCTCCCCTTACTACAAACTTGATTTCAAGAAACTAATATACAGTAACACAGAATAAAACTTATAACAATCCTCTATTTTTTTGAATTCAGGTTTGGGTATTATATAATAAGGTAGTACCTTTTTGGGTGGGAGGTGAATCCGATGGGATGGTTTCTGTTTTTCCTTTGGTGTGTCGTGGGGTACTGGGTAGTCGCGGTTGTCGCCCAATGCAAGATAAGAAACGAGAGTAAGACGTGGGGTTTTGTTGATAAATGCATTGGTGTAGTTGTTATGTTTTTGAGCCTTTTCTTCTTCTTTATTATTGGTATAGGTTATTTTGTGGAATACGCAGACAAGGAGTGTTTTCGGCACCCCTTGTGGAGCTGGCCTTGGTATAGTAGAAAGTAATATGTTAACTCGGAATTATCCGAGTTTTTAATTTACCTACAACAATGAAACACAAAATTAAAGTTTTATTTTTTGATATCCTTACACCCGATCTTAAACAGCGGGAGCTTTTTAATAAAGAGATTTATAGGGGGAGCACCTACTCAGAGACGACAAGAAAAATGGTTGGTTTAAAGCCCGAGAGTTGGGTGTATTGTGATGCGACCTTAGGAATATTTCCAGAGGACATCACACAATTTGATGGGGTTATTATCGGTGGTTCCACGGGAGACCCTGTGGTGGGGCATGAAAAACCATGGATTAAAAAAACGTACCCTTATATTCGAAAAATTGTGAAGAAGGGGATTCCTCTTTTGGGAATTTGTGGTGGTCTACAATTTACCGTGCGAGCTTTGGGAGGCGAGGTCATTTTTAACCCCAAAGGAAAAGAGTTTGGAACGATACGTGTTGAAGTAACCAAGGAGGGAAAGAGTGATTTGCTTTTTAAGGGTCTTCCCAAAAACATATGGTTTCAATCGAATCACAAATGTATGGCAAAAGATTTATTGCCAGAGTGGAAGCTACTCGGATCTTCTAAGTTGTGTGAACCTCAGGCGATAGGCATAGGCGAAAAGGTACGTCTTCTTCAGTTTCATCCTGAGAAAAAGTCCGCACACCTTAAACATCTTGTTCGTATGAAGAAGCAGGCTTTTCTTGAAGATGAATTTTTTAAAGACGAGAAAGCAGTAAAAAAGTTTCTCGCCTCAATAAAAAACACAGACCCTGTAGGCAAAAAACTACTTCGCAATTTTATTGATTATTTCGTAGTTCCTAACGCACACGCAGTTTAGCGATCGTTAGAAGTTTTTAGTATATTCTGTTGACGAATGAGTTTATTTCGTATATAAACAAAACGATATGGAGCAACGGAATTATACATTTATCTATTGGTTTGGCTTTAGACTTCTCTCGGGGAAGGGGACTTTTGTTGCAACACGTGGGTAACACCTAAGCATTGTAACTGATATAAAAGCCTCTTCCCCGGAAGAGGCTTTTTGCTTCTTTTGGGGATAGTACTTTGAAAAGAGGACCCGCCTTCGTCCTTATGGACTTCGGCGAGGCAAAGCCCGCCTGTGTTAAAACTTCGGCTAGGCAAAGAAGGGAGGGAGATGAAGATGACCGAAATAACGCTTTCTGATTTTTTGGGAAGGTTTAATTTTCAAGATGATCTTGCTGGGTACGTTGGTATTGAGCGTGAACATTTTCTTGTTGATCAGTACGGTGTCGTGGTGCCAAGAGCAAAAGTTTTTTTGGAAACAATAAACGATCCGCGTTGGACATATGAACTTTCTGCATGCCAAGTAGAGGATAGAACGGGACAAGAACGAGAGCTTGGGGCGATTAAGCTCGAACTTCTTATGAACGATATCAACGCTACTTTATGTGCAGAGAAATTGGGGGTGCGAATTATAAATAAGGAAGTTCAGGCGGAAAACATGCCGCTCGATGTATATCCCGATCCGCGTTACTTGGAGATTGTAAAAAACATTGAGACCGAGCGTTTGTCTGCTGCGTGTCGTGTTGCGGGTACGCATATTCATATTGGCGTTTCTGATATGAGACATGCTCTTACTACATACAACGTGCTTCTTCCGTACCTTGAAGAGTTGTGCGAACTTGGGGATCACTCAGACGGAGAGCGTTTGAGACTCTATAAGACGATGGCAACGCACTGGAAACCTGAACGATATGTAAATATCTATGATTTTTTTAGGACAGCACAGTTTCGTGGTTTTGCTGAGAATCCAAGGAATTGCTGGGATTTAATACGTATTAGTAGACATGGAACAATTGAGTTTCGTATGTTTGGTGTCACTGATCATGTTGACGAGGTGCTTATGTGGGTATCTCGTATCAAAAAAATTCTGAAAGGAGGAGGGTGTTGTGTCGGATAAAAACGAATGGCAGCAAAATGAACGAGAGATGAGGGAATCGTTTCATGAAAAGGCACGTGATCTGATTGATCAAGAAGAGCGTTTTAGAAAGACAGAAGGGACACAACTCGTTGGTATTGAATCTGAGGTTGCAATCGATGCGTCAAACGTGAGGCCGGGAGATCTGGAGGCTGTTCGGGATTCTATTATTGAAGAAGTTGGTGAAGGTGCAGATAAGGAGCTTGGGGCTAGTCAAATTGAATTAAGAAATCCGAAACCTTTTGATATTCTTTCGAATAATGGTTTTAATGCTTTAAGGAAAGAATATGCGGACATGCTCGGGGCGC
>CAYIOQ010000079.1:0-2924 GCA_964365055.1 uncultured Candidatus Saccharibacteria bacterium
AGACGAGAGGAGAGTTGATTGAAGGTGTCGGTGAGGAGGCGTTGTTTTTCTTCACGATGTTCTACGCCATATGTGGCGAGAGTTCTTTGGTATTCATCTTCAAGATGTGTGAGATGTTCTTTTTGGAAGTCTGAGGAAGATTTTTGAGGTGTGTTCTCGTGTTGAGACGAGATGGGTTGTTCAAGGGTGGGCATAAAATATATTCTTAAAAAAATTACATCTCTTCTAGAGCATCGATGCCGAGTAGATATAAGCCCTTAGCAAGCGTCGTCGTTACGGCACGCACAATCGTAAGAAGAACCCTTCTCTTATCTTCGTCTTGCTCGGTAAGTATGGGGTGAGAATGATAAAATTCATTTGCCAGTTGTGCGAGCTCAAAAAGATGATCTACAAGCAAGTGGGGTAGCCACGCATCGATCACCCGTTGAATAGTTTCTGGGAGACGTACACAGTGGAGCAATAATTCACGCTCGTCAGCGTCAAGCGATACCCCGTCCGGAAAAGCATCTTTTGCCTCATCCACGCTTTTGCGTAAAATGCTTTTTAGGCGCGCATAGGTATATTGAATATAAGGCCCCGTTTTCCCCTCAAATGAAAGCGCGTCTTCAAAGCGAAATACAATATCAGATTTGCGATTATGCGAAAGATCAAAAAATTTAATCGCACCGAGACCGATCTGTTTTGCTACTTCATCTATGTTGCGCAAATTTGGGTTTTTTTCATATATCACAGCTCGTGCGCGACGCTCAGCTTCGTCAAGCACCGCCTCTAACAAGATGACATTACCCTGACGCGTACTCATTGTGCCTTCAGGCAATTTCATAAATCCAAATTCAATGTGCTCACTCGCACCTACCCCCTCCAATCCAAGTAATTCTGCCACACGAAATACTTGACGAAAATGATGCGACTGGCGATTGTCTACTACATAAAGATTTTTCCAAAAATCGTAACGAGCCTTTCGATATTGAATCGTCGCCAAATCACGCAAAAGATAAGTCGTGGCGCCATCAGATTTCACCAAAACTGCTTCATCAAGCCCCTCTTTGATTAAATCAACAACCACCGCGCCATCTTCTGTTTTTTTTGCCACACCTTTTACAAGCGCAAGCTCAACAACCTGTGGCATCGCCTCCTCGTACACACTTTCCCCTCTATGTTCTTCAAAAGGAAGTAAATTAAGTCGCACGGCATTATCCTCTAGTTTTTTCATGGAAATTTCCACCATCCACCTCCAAATTGTGCGATTTAGAGCATCACCCTTTTCCAATTTAGCAAACTCTGTTTTGCCCTTTTCGTGTATGTCCTCCTCTTGATTCGCCGCTACATACAATTCCTGCAATTTAATAAACGGGTCGTTTTTAATGGCATCGACCTCGCGCTCGTTTCCTTCAACTGCTTTTTTATATGCATACAACAATATCCCAAACTGCGTTCCCCAATCCCCCACATGAGTATCTGCCACAACGCGATATCCGCGAAACAAGAGTATACGTTTCAATGCATCACCGATTACAGCAGAACGTAAATGTCCCACATGCGGTTGTTTTGCGATGTTAAGTTGAAAATAATCCAAAATAACAGTTTTTCCATACCCTTCTTGCCCCTCAATTTCTAACTCTTTTACTCCATCATATGCGCCCTCTTTTAGAATCGCCCGAACAGCCTCCTTATAAAAAAGATCGCTCATACGAAAATTAATAAACCCCGCCTGATATGATACTTTATCAAGATCAATATATTTGTTTTCGAGATTACTCTTAACACCTTCTATGATAGGTACCGCGACTTCTTGTGGTGATCTTCTCAATACCTTTGCGAGCTTCAGTGCAACGGGCGTCGCATAATCCCCAAAACGAATATCAGAAGGAGGCGCTACATCAATAAGCGCAGAATCCCACCCCTGTCGTTCAAACACAGAGGAGAGCATTATGGTAATAAGTTCTTTTGGACTAGACATATTTTAGGGTTTAGAGTTTAGGGTTTGGGGTTTGGGTAACTCTTATACCCTATACCCTAGTGGCTAATCCCTAATCTATTCTTGTGTATAAAAAAGACCTTTAAAATTAGAACAATTTTGAAATTTGCAAAATTAACGTATAGACTTAACTATATGGCAAGTCTAGCAGAAAACCCAAAAATCTTCCATGACTATGAAATTCTCGAGACACTCGAGGCGGGCATAGTCCTTTTTGGTTTTGAGGCAAAAGCAATTCAGAATAATATGGCAAGCCTCAAAGGAAGTTACGTGAAAATACTAGGGGGGGAACCCTACCTTATTAATACACACATCAGCCCCTATCAAGCTGCCAATACTCCAAAAGATTACGACCCCACACGCGCCAGAAAGCTCCTTTTAACACAAAAGGAGATACTGCATATCTTCATGGAAACACGTGAAAAAGGCTTGACTTTAGTGCCTATTCGTATTTATACTAAAGGACGGCGCATTAAGGTTGCTATTGGGCTCGCGAAGGGGAAAAAAGACTATGACAAGCGTGAAAAGCTCAAGGAAAAAGCAACAAGGCGAGAGCTCAGAATGCATCGATCTTGAAAATTGGGGACGTCGGGCTTCGACAGATATTTGCGAATAATTATGCAGAATAAGGTGTTCGTACCCTTATCAAACAACGAACAAAGTACAACTGCCAACTTATTCAATAGGCAACCAGCTCTCGCTTACGCGTAGCTCTGGAGTCTCACCCTCTATTCTCGATATAGGGAACGAGGCTTAATACATCGAGATAGATTTTCTTAAACGGCTCTTGATAAGAAAACGACACTAAAGAGCACAACCACAACACATTTTGCTTGCTTTAAGTGTTGAGGAACATACTAAGCAAGCTACTCTGTAGAAATAATTGTTCAACATATTTGGATATGGGTTCAACTCCCATCGTTTCCACTCGATATAATATTAAAAA
>CAYIOQ010000080.1:0-2919 GCA_964365055.1 uncultured Candidatus Saccharibacteria bacterium
ATTGGTATCGCAGTTGGTTTGCTCGCATTTGCGTTTCCCGCTGTTATCAAGACTTTTATTGAAAGAGGCGTAACTTAAATAATTTTTTTAATGACTTTCTTTTTAGTTTGATCTTATTTTTACAAACCTCCAGAGCATTGGAGGATAGCGAAGAAGTGTAACACCAAACTTTTGTTTGAAGCGTGAAAATCCCTTCCAACTCGATGGGCTTTCGGGTGCCCAAAAACTGCCGAAATCGAGGAATTCGATGTTGTTGTTGAGACAAAAACTAAAGCAGTGATCAATAAGACCAGTGGAACAGAGCGATTGTTGCCATTCCGGTTTTACAAAGGCGCTTAGATAAAATGCTTTGCGGGGATTGGAAAATTCAATAAGAGCCACCATGGCGCCAATTTTTTTATCTGTCTTATGTTGCGCCGCAAAAAAGTGAATAGATGGGCCGAAACGATCCATTTTGTTTTTTAAGATATTAAGTACTATTCGTCGGATGGTTTTATATATACCCTCACTAGGATATTCTTTAAGGAAAGTGGCATAGTCTGAGGTAATAATTTCAAATTCTTTGTTATTGAGCCAAATAGCACGATCGCGTTGTGCATTTTTTGTCCATGTTTTCCAGTAGTAGTGATTGGTGATGTGTGCAAAACCAATTTGACGTGAAATTTCAGTAGAAAACCAAAGACGATGCCATTTGTTTGGTATCTTGAGTTTTGTAATGGGTTGCCAGAGAAGTATACGAAAGTAGGGAGCTGGTGCAATAATAGGATCCTTATCACTCACGTAGAGCTCGAAGTGTATTGGCCCATGTCGCCACGTTCTTCCAAAGCATCCTTTTTCGCCGATAACTAGTATGTTCGTATTTTTATCATATTCAGTTTCAAGGTAGTCTTTTATTTGAAGATGGTGGATATAATTAGGTGGAAGAGGGGCGCCAATTATACCAAGACGCGGGGTTTTTCTTTTTAGATGACTAAAAAAATTAAGCATAATACTTAAGAGCCATTTCTAGAATAGCTTTTGCAACATTTTGTGGTTTCCCTGTGTAGGGATAGTGATGCATATCAATATAGGGGAGACTGTTGAGTTCAATAATGGCGCATGTTTGGTTTTTCCACGAACGTTCGATTGATTCTCCTATGAAATCGACACCAACAATTTTCATACCAAATAGCTTCGCCACCTCTCTAAAAAGTTTTATATTGTCTGGATGTGCGATGGGCGTCACCTCAATGAGTTCGGCACCGAGATCTAAAATAACTTTTTTTTGGAGAAATACCGTCTTTCCTGTTTTTGGAACAGATAAAAGTGTTACACCCTGTTCTTTGAGTAATTCTTCACTCGTTTCATCTAGTACTATATGGTAATGGGTCGTATTTTTATTAGGAGATTCTTTTCTTCTTGGATCGGTATTTTTGATAGTGACAAGTTCTTGAATAGTGTGTACATCATCTCCTACTACATGCGCAGGCACACGCTCTACGCAGGCTACAAATGTTTCATCTACCACCGTTGCACGGAAGACGTGTGTGTTGGGTAAATATCGTTCAATAATAAAACAGGATTCATAGCATATTGCGCGTTCGATACCCTCTTTCAGCTTCTCTTCAGAAGTTATGTTTGTTGTAATATGATGACTTATTGATCCTCCACGTGGTTTTATCATGAGAGGAAATCCAAGAGAGAGGCCATAGTGAATTGCTTGTTTTTTTTGGAAGAACCAAAAGCTTCTTCCTTCTGGAGTGATAATGTTGTGTTTTTTGAGGATTTTTTTTACCGCAAACTTGTCGTCGATAATCATGCTGTACCTTGAGTTCGATAGTTCTGTGCAAGGAAGCCCCTCGAACCACACTAACTTCTTTCCAATTTGCATTACAAATTCATTGATATATCCAAAGGGTGTGCGTGTTGCCCAACAGATAACTCCTTGTTTTTTTGCTTCATCGGTAAAAACCGTTGTTCGCAGAGATATGTAGTCACGAGAAAAATCTTTTTCAAGACGTATGAGCCCTATCGCTTTAAGAAGCCATCTTATCGGAGTGAAGAGTCTATAAATAGTTTTGCTATTGATTTTTGGTAGGAGGTAATCAATGAAACTATCTATGTATTTTTCTTTATGGTTTACGGGAAGCGGGCCACAATCTCGGCAATATTTACTATCTTGCAACATGAGATAGAGTTTAATATATAAGAACAGATACAGTATAAAATTTGGTTGTGGGCGACGAAGGGATCGAACCTTCGACCTCTGTCTTATCAGGACAGCGTTCTACCACTGAACTAGTCGCCCATTTCTCTTATCAATATATAACACTATACACAATTCCCCCCTAAAAAAGCAACAACTATGGAAGTCGGATTTCCATAGTTGAAAAATTAGGGGTATAATTGCAATATTGAATTAAGTACTAAGAAAAACGTTCGTTATGCAAAAACCCAAATTTGTTGAAGACGAAATATATCACGTTTATAATCGTGGTGTCGAGAAAAGAGATGTCTTTATGGAAGATAAGGATTATTTTAGATTTATCCACGATCTTTTTGAGTTCAATGACGTAGAGTCTGCATCTAATCTTACTTTTTATTTCAATTCGAAAACGATGCATAACGAGCCCCAACAGCTGAAGAATAAGAGGAACCCAAGAAAACTTCTTGTTGAAATTCTAGCTTTTTGTTTGATGCCAAATCATTTCCATATTCTTTTGAAACAAAAGAAAGAGAATGGTATTGTGAGGTTCATGCAAAAGATGGGTGTAGGGTATACTAATTATTTCAATGAAAAAAACAAACGAGTCGGTCCTTTGTTTCAGGGTAAATTCAAGGCGGTTCTCACAAAAACAGATGCACACATGTTACACCTTCCTTTTTATATCCACGCCAACCCACTCTCCCTCAACTATGGAAATCCGACTTCCATAGTTG
>CAYIOQ010000081.1:0-2779 GCA_964365055.1 uncultured Candidatus Saccharibacteria bacterium
TTTGCTGATTGATGTAAAAGCTTCTTTAATGCCCCCTCTTCACCCTCATCAGAAAGCAAGCTATGAACCACCTCAAAAAGAGATGCCTGATCCTCCTTGGGCGCCTCGTGTGTTATTTTTTTGAAAAACTCCTGGGCAAACGCCTTTCCCTCTCCAGAAAGACCCTTCCCAACAAACAAACGACCCAGAGCCTCCTTCTTTGGAAAAGGAACCTCGACGCCTCCCAAATCCCTCTTCTCGTAAAAAGCTGGGTCTTCGAAAGAAAAAATACTCTCCTTATTTCTTAATCCTTCTCTGCTCATAATTTTGTGAAACTTTGTATCAAAAGATTATCCAAAAAAGTACATAAACGAGTACGCAATCTCCACGCCGTAACCTCACCATCAACATATTTCTTAAAGATAGCTAACATTGTTTCTTCTGATGGGTTTTCTCCAAGAGCGGTAGAAACAAATTCCTGTTCCTCGAAAGGAATAAGCTCTTCTAAAAATCGAAGCGCCTCCCTCCACACCTCCTCAGAGACCAAAGAAAGGATTTTTTCGTCTTCCTCGCGAGAGCGACGCCCTTGAAACAACGTAAATCGTGTAATAATTTCTTGTTCAAAAAAAGAATGTGTACTCATACCCTGTAGTAGAAAGTCGACTATCATTAAAAAACTATATTTATGACGTTAATTAACATCTTTGACACAAAGACCAGTTATAGAGAAAACTCTACAGTCGACTTTTCACTACCTGGCATAAAAACTCTGATACTGTTATTTTAACGCACAGAGCTTTTTGTAGCAACGAAAAGACCCCTTTTTGGGGTCTCGATCATTATTTTTTAATTATAAGTCGGATGGTAGCATTCACGTCAAGAAAATATTCTGGCGACGGACCATCAATAACACACTGCACCACGCGAGATGGATTACCTGCCTTGTTACGCAAATTACCAAGAGAGGGTGGAGAAACCCAAACACCATTTTCACCTTCATAGCGAATATGTTGATCTGTCTCCTCTTTGGCGTCTGGAGGAAAAACTGTCTGAATATACAATTCGGTGGGATCTTTAGCTCCCACAAAGAATGACTTTACAAGATCCAAAAACTCATTGGCGCTATCCGGAGCGTATGTAGGAGCCACAAAAGACTGATTTTCATAATTATTGCCCGATTGAATAACCATTCGAAGCAAGGTAACTCCAGATACGTACACATCATTCGGAACTGCATAAGGAATACGGATAGTATAACGCGCAGAATTATCAAACGTACGAAGCCCAAGGATAACGTAAAACGTTTCTCCTCGCTTAACTGAAGTAATGGGAAGACCTTCAGCGTTTACTACCGCGCCAGAATCAAGGAAAAGGCGTTTAGCGTGTGAAGTAAAAGAAAGAATCGTCTGGATTTCACGAATATTAAAATTCCATTCACTGCCAAGAACCAAAGAAATCTTAGTGGCAAAATCGGAAAGCAAACTCTCGGGTTCCTTGTCCAAACGGGAAAGCGAACTTTTTGGTTCAAAGAACCTAACGTCGTTAAAAGGGAGGAGTGTATTATCATCAAAAATTATCACGGACTTCATAGTACCTATCGTAAGCGACTCCGGAGAATAAACATTATCAACAAGCGTCCTCATTCCCGCCATTACAACGTTAGGCGTAAGAACTTTTTGCCTGATAACACTAAACTGATAAGAAATCGCCCTACCATCAACAACGAACTGAAACGAAATAGGCAAAAGAATGTTTGAACGTGGGCCAATACTCCCCTCGATAGCAAAAACTCCATCCTTCTCAATCGTGCCGAAATGCTCAAGCAAACGAGCAGGAAGCTTATGTGCATCCACCCTACTCTTAACGGTTGTCGCAATTTCAGCACGATGCGCAGGAAGTTCGATCTTACCAATACCCAGGTCACTCAAAAAAGGATGTCCAAAGGCATAAAAGGTCTTCTTTGAAAGATCGACGTACGTAATAGTTCCCGTTGCGTAGGACATAGCATCTCCAGAAGCGAGAAGAACCGAAACAGCATCTCCAGGTCGCGGATCTCGTTCAATGTCCATAAGCATAGTATTCATAGATCCACCAATAGCCATCTTCGTGAAAGCGATAAGCGGTTTTGCCAGAAACATCCCCAAACCAGGAACCATGATTTGTTTAGCTCTTGCATCTGAAATACCACCGCCGAGCGCAGTATTCTGATCCAACATTGCCTTAATGGGGGTAATACCAGCAAGATATTCACCGTCTGGTGCAAGTTGATTAAACCCATACGCGTATGCACCAACAAGCTTCCACTCGCCCATATGTTTCACATAGACAGGTGAACCGCTCATGCCAGCAACACCACTTACGTTAGCAAGCGGTTTCCCAATCTTAAAAAGAAGTACCTTTTCGATGTCGGTAAGAGGATGTGGGGCAACAGCAACATACTCAAGCTCATTAACACTCAACTCAACACCCTTGAGCACTGTGATACAGTATCCAGTGATTCCTGGCTTCAGTTGCTTCCACTCAACAAAGGCAGAAGTTTGCCCATGAGTCTTCTGTAACCATGCGTCAAATTCTTCTCGTTCCGTTATTGCGAAACAAGGAGCGCTCACAAGAAAAAAAACGAACAAAGAAATCAAAATATTACGGCACCTCATATGATCCACTCTCCTTATTACATTGTCTATGAACTACCCATAGCTTAGTGAGTACCCCCCGAATGTCAATAGACGCCTTTCGGCGTCTATTGACAAAGATCAACAGTAATTTAAGACTTTATGGGAAGGATGCTTGGCTGATAATC
>CAYIOQ010000082.1:0-2661 GCA_964365055.1 uncultured Candidatus Saccharibacteria bacterium
TTTTGGGGGGTGGGTTTGTGCTTTTACGATTAGGGGGGGTTAGGCTGTTGCTTCACGCTGGTGGGGGGGGGGGACTTGGTGGAATTATCGCGGGAATTCAGGGGTGGTTTGGTTTTTGGGCGAGCCTCATTATTCTTCTTAGTGCACTTCTCTCCTCTATCATTGTCATGTTCGACATTCCTTTGTTCATGAGGAAACCTAGGGATGAGAATGGAGAAAAAGATGTCGTTGTTGCCCCACCTTCAGAGATAGTCCAAACACCTGTTACTATTCCTCAAGATGTTCAAAAACCAAAGGAGGTTATAGAAGAAAAAAGAGAGGAAGACATTCCCTCGGAGGATGAGATTGCTCTCAAGAAGAGCCTACTAAAACGAATAGTGCCTATGAAGAGCGAGTATATGCTCCCCTCGCTTGATATGCTTGAGACTGAATCTACAAAACCCATTGCGGGAGATATTAAGGTACAGGCGAATACCATCAAGCGTACGCTTGAGCATTTTGGTGTTCCTGTTGAGATGGGCGAGGTGAATATTGGTTCTGCTGTCACGCGTTATGCGGTAAAGCCTGCGGAGGGGGTTAAGCTGTCAAAAATCGTAAATCTTCATAACGACCTCGCTCTTGCGCTTGCGGCACACCCTATTCGTATTGAGGCGCCCATTCCGGGTAAGTCTTGGGTGGGTATTGAGGTGCCGAACAAGGCCTGTATGGTGGTGCGGCTTCGAAATCTTTTGGAGGAGAATGCGTTTCAGGATAGCGGACTTCTCGCGTTCGCTATAGGACGTGATGTGACGGGTGGATCTGTTGTTGCAAATCTTGCAAAGATGCCTCACCTTCTCATTGCAGGGGCAACAGGATCAGGAAAATCTGTTTCTATTCACGCGTTTATGGTCTCTCTTTTATTTAAGAATACACCGGATACTCTTCGTCTTATCCTTATCGATCCGAAACGCGTAGAACTTTCTATATACAACGATATTCCTCATCTTATATCCCCTGTAATTACTGATGGAAAGAGGGCAATAATGTCCCTTAAATGGGCAGTGCAGGAGATGGAACACCGTTATGAGAAATTACTTGAGGTAAAGGCAAGAGATATTGATACGTATAATCAAAAAATGGCGGCACAAAAGGGAGAGTTTATGCCATTTATTGTAATTGTGATTGATGAGCTTGCCGATCTTATGGCGAGTTTTGGCAAGGTGGTAGAGGCGTATGTCGTGCGTCTTGCGCAAATGTCTCGTGCTGTAGGTATTCATCTCGTGGTTTCCACGCAACGCCCTTCGGTTGATGTTATCACTGGCCTCATAAAGGCAAACATTCCTTCTAGGATGGCGTTACAGGTGGTGTCTCAAATAGATTCTCGTACCATCCTTGACACTATGGGTGCGGAGAAATTATTAGGAAATGGAGATATGCTTTATCTTGCACAAGACGCATCAAAACCAAAGCGATTGCAGGGGGTGTATGTATCCGATGATGAACTTAAGCGTCTTATGCAGTTTTGGGCTAAACAAAAACCAGAAAGCGAAGAGTCTAGCGAGCTTGAACAAACATTGCGTGAAGAGAAGTCAAAAGATGAGAATACATTCCCTACTACCACCTCTACGTTTGTAGATTTTGATAACATGGATGATGATAGCAATGGGGGTGATAGCGATGATCTCTACGATGATGCCTTGCGGGTCGTAAGAGAGGCAAAAAAGGCATCTGCGTCGCTACTACAGAGAAGATTAAAGGTTGGGTATGCGCGTGCTGCACGGTTGCTCGACATTTTAGAGGATAAGGGGATTATTGGGCCTGGTGATGGTGCTAAACCTCGTGAAGTATATGTGGATGTTGCAGAGGAAGATGAAATAAGTTTGAACTGATGCAGGAGACATTGGGAACAGTACTGAGGAGGGCGCGGGAGGGTAAGAAGATGAGTTTAGAAAAACTTGCTGAGTTGTCAGGCGTACCGGTTCATTTTCTTACTCTTTTCGAAGAAGAACATTTTTTGAATGAAGCGCCTGACGCGTATGCTATTGCGTACCTTCGAAAGATTGGACAGTGTCTTGATGTTTCTGGTGAATTACTCCGATCACTTTATTTTGAAGCAAAGAACGATGGTGTACATCACATCGGAGGAGAGGGCCATCATCGTGTAGGAAAGAAAGAATACTCTTTATATTTTTCGCGTGACACAGGACTTACGTTATTAATCGCTATGATCGTAGCCGGGTTGCTCGGTTATCAGGCATATAATTATTTTCGTTTTCCTTTTCTTGTGGTGTTGTCTCCAGAAGACAATATGATAAGTATGAAACATGAGATTGAGATTGTTGGGAAGACGGAATCGGGGGTGTTTGTGAAAATAAACAATGAAGCAGTGCAGACGAGTGGGAATGAATTTCAATATCGTTATTTTCTTACGCCGGGAGTAAACATTCTCGATGTGGTGGCAGAGAGACGGTTTGGAAAAAAATTGCATGTAAGACGCACGGTGATGTATAATCCATAGAACTCACGCATATGGCGATCTATGGTCGAACAATCTGTGTTACTCGCAAGCCGTAGTATCTCTACTGTCTTGCTCGTTACTCGACTGTTCGCCCATATCTCATCCAAATGCGTGAGTTCTATGGCAAATCAATTTTTCATTACACATTATGAAAAAAGAGACAC
>CAYIOQ010000083.1:0-2595 GCA_964365055.1 uncultured Candidatus Saccharibacteria bacterium
CTATGGACAAAAAATGGTAAAAAAAGTGGCACATCTCATCCCGCAACTTATACGGAAAGGTTTTGTTTCCGAAGCAGAGATAGCTGCGCTCGCAAACAACACTCCGGATACCACCTTAAAAGAAAGTATCGCTGATGCTCTCTCCACCCTTTCCCTCTCCCCTTCGACAGAGAATACCTCTCAAACAAGATTAGAGATTACATCACTTAACGAACTTTCCAAAAAGATCGAACATGAACTTAAAATGATTGCGATGCGAGTAGCCCTAGACCATTCCAGAAATATGCCCTACGCAAGGGTTGCGTGGGAGGAAAAAGATAAAAAGGAAAAACTTATTGTCACATGTGCAGATATTCTACTGGATATGACACACGCTAGGTTGATTGACACAGAGGAGGCAATATCATTTCTGTCACGATATTCCCCGGATGGCATCGAACACATCTTGGTGCGCTGGGTACACATGGGTATCATTCCCGAAGAACTTCTTCATACTTTTAACATTGAGTTGCCACGATTGGGGAAAAATTTCTCAGATACCAGTCGACTTGCTCATGAAATAAGGAAATTTAAAGGGGCAATACTCTCTATCATCCAAAATGCTGAACTTGAAGAACTCCTCTATCCTGCTGCCGTCTTCTTTGGTTCTCGCCTTAAAGGATACGCCCTGCAAGATGCTGACTTGGATGTCGCCGTTTTTGTAAAACCAAATATACCACAAGAAGAACGACCGCGCATACAAAAGATGTTGGCAGAACTGTTCAAGGATAAAAACATAGATGGAAAGATTGTTGAATTCTGGCTCGCAACAGATGAGCAAGGATATGCAATACGCGATTTTCCAAACCCCGACATACTTCTCGCAGATAGCACGTGGGTTCATATTCTCTTCGCTGGAGTTTGGTTAGGAGAAGAAGAAACACTCAAAGAACTTCACAGTAAGCTTCTTTCTAGATTTTTCTATTCAAAAGAAAAAACCATTGGAGGGCGAGATGCGCGAACACTTTGGCTCCAAAATATTGAACGGGAAGTTTTACAGTACCGTCTGATGCATAAGGGGTATCAACGTCTTTTTGCGCCCGCAGGAGGCATATCCTTAAATGCTAAGAAAATTGATCCGCAAAGCATGTTCTGGGATTCAGGTTACCGCAGGCTAGCAACAACATTATTTATTACTCGAGTGTTTCTTCCGCAATTAGAAACCTCTTAGAAAAAACAAAGCAGTGATTACTCACTGCTTTTTTATATTAAAATTTTATCGTTTTCTGTTGGACCTACCGAGACAGCGACGATAGGGCAATTAAGAGATGCCTCCAGAATAGACACGCAGAGACTTAAGAATTGTTTAGGCTCAGGGAAAATATCGAATGCGGTATTTTTAGGAATACAATGATAAAGAAGTTTCCCAAGTTCCGCCTGACGTTCAAGCCTCTGTCCATTTTCTAAAACTGTGCCCGTTGCTATGTTAATGATGTTATTTCCATCATATTGAAAAAAAGATTGAGCTTCGGATATTTGGTTTAATAGCGTATATGCATTGCATACTTCCCAAATCTTATGTCGCTGTAATCGATCAAGACAAGTTATAACAAGTCCATCAATCAGCGTTCTTCCTGCAGCCTCAAGAGCATACCGCGCTGCTACCGCATCGAAAGATCCAACACGGAAACTTCCCTGCCAAGGGTGATCCTTATTTGTTGCATCGGGTAATTGTTCTGTAAGCGATGATGATTCAGTAACAAAAGGTCCGGCACCATGTCTAGTATGGTAGGCACGCAAAACTCCAAAACTTTTTACATCACCTGTATACGCACATTCTTTAAGAAGATCGGATGCAATGGCTGGAGTAGTACGCACCTTGGTCGTGTAGGGATGAAACCCTAAAAAACGATCTAAAAGCACACCCTGAGAACCTTCAAAAATAACCGTCCCAGGAACATTAAGAATATTCCTTGAAACATGCTCTGTATCCACAATCCTGACTCGTTTCACAAGTTCTGTAAAACGTTCGACAGCCCATTCGAGGGTATCCAAGTCTTCTAACTCAGCAATTTCCGCCCGAACACTTTCTCGCACTTCAAGCGGTATAAAACTTGCACGATCCCTTACTTCTTCAAACGCCACAAGCTTATGTTGACGTATGATGTGAAGCTTCTCTCTCAGGTGAGAACCCATGAGATCTTTTGCTCGGATCGCAAGATCACCCAAGGTCTCAGCATCAAGAACCGTTTCTCCTACACCGATACCTACAGATCCATGACGATTTTTCCCCCGCAAAAGCTCCCGAAGTCGTCCTGCAATCGCCTGAAATGGTGTAATAACAATCGCATCCTCGTGAATAGTCAAAAGATCAAATATGTTGTGGATGCCCTGTACGTATTTGAGGTGCTCCCCTTCTTTAAGAATTGCGTGGGGATCAATAATCATCTGACTAGAAAGATGTGTTGCTGATCCACGAAGAGTACCAGATCCAAATTGAGAAAAAACATGCTCCGCCCCACCCGTAGTTACGACACGATGAAGCGCCTGAGGACCCCCAGTACGTATAACAGTGTGAGCCTTGTGGAGAGATGACAACCAATGAGTTACCGTCCC
>CAYIOQ010000084.1:0-2291 GCA_964365055.1 uncultured Candidatus Saccharibacteria bacterium
AGATCGCATGAAAATGCTCTTTATAGATGTTTGGAACCTAACGCTCGATTTCAAAAAAGTTACTTTTCACCACATACCAAGAGAGCAAAACAAGGCAGCTGATGCCATGGTAAACGAAGCACTCGATAAACAACGCAATACGTTATTTTAATAGTTAGACCTTTTTTATTGTATAGCAAAATACCGCTTTTTAGGGCGGTATTTTGATGAAATAGGTTATAAGCCGGATTCTGTGGTTCGGCTAAAAAAGCCGAACTGGTAGTTATTTATCTAGCCCTACGGTTACCCGTAGAATCATGAGCGGCACTCCTGCATACGTTTTTAATGTTACAGGCACGACATTGCACTCAGTAAGGATTTAGCCGTTGCACCCCACGCGTTACCACGCGGGCTCACCCCGACGTAATGTCGGGGTGTCGCTTTCTTTCGATTGCGCCGTCTCTGTTCGCACCTCTGTACACCGTTACATTGTACTGACGGGTGTTACCCGCTACCGTTGCCAATATAAAATATCGGCGAGTGTCCGGACTTTCCTCCCCGACATTGCGTCGGAGCAACTACCCACCCATTAAATACTATTATACTACACAATCCTAAAAATGTCCATTGTTCTAGTGTAAGGTCAAGATAGGTGGTCCCCACCGAGCGGAATTGTTGACCGTTTTGGCATGGTTCCGCCTTTGGGCGGACAAAACGGGAAACACCTCGGAGTCCCGTTAGAGGTCGCGAGGGCCCGCAGCGCCTCTACCTCTAACGGGACGAGAATGAGCGAGGGGGGACCACCTATCTTGACAGTACTAAAAATCAAGAACATGGTGTCGTCAATTGTTTTGTCGTGATAAACACACTAAAATGAAAAGATGTATCCTCGAATCCTTAAACGTTCACTCGATATTATCGGAGCATGCGTTGGCCTTACTTGTATTGCGCCTCTTTGGCCATGTATTGTGGCAATTATCCGTTTAGAAAGCAAAGGGCCTTCTCTCGTGAAAATAAAAAGAATAAGCGGGGGTAGGCCCTTTCTTATTTATAAATTCAGAACGATGGTCCACAATGCACACGAGATGAAAAAAGATTTAATGCACCTCAATGAACGAAATGATGGACCATTTTTTAAAATGACCAACGATCCGCGCCTTACGCGGGTTGGCAAGATGCTTCGTAAGTTTCGTATCGATGAGTTTCCTCAACTTATCAATGTACTTCGCGGAGAACTTACTCTCGTGGGCCCAAGAGCCCATGAACCAGAAGAGGTGGAACATTATCCGGAAGAATTTAAACATATCGTTTTTGCAAAGGCGGGTGTCACTGGTCTTTCGCAGGTAAATGGCGCTTCTGGCCTTCCTTTTCTTGAGGAGTTGCGTCTCGATAGTAAATATCTTGTCCACCAGTCACTTGCCACCGATCTTAAGATTATAGGGAAAACAGTTAAAATAATTTTTACCGACCCCAATGCGGTCTAGTACATACTATGAGAATTGCTCTCCTTCATGACTATTTAAACCAACTTGGAGGGGGTGAGCGTGTGCTTGAGGAACTTGTTAGATTATTCCCAAAGGCTCCTATCTATACGCTTTTTTACGATGGAGTACGGACACAAAATAGATTTAGCGAATCTATTATTCATACCTCTTTTCTTCAACATATCCCAAACGTAGCTCGCTATCATCATGCTGTTATTCCCTTGATGCCAAGAGCAGCCGAAAATCTTCATGTACATGACGTAGACGTCGTTTTTTCCGATTCGAGCGGATACGCAAAGGGGATTAATGTCGATCCAGGCATCCTTCATATTAATTATTGCTATACCCCTATTCGTTATGCATGGGAGGATGAATATCTAAATACTCACAGACTTTTTAAATATTTACGTCACGGCATCAAACCTATTCTCTCCCATTTACGTAAATGGGATCGTTATACGTCGACCTTACCACACGAGATGTACGCCGTTTCAGCGCACATCGCTAAAAAAATAAAACTCCACTATGATAGGGATGTGGGGGTGCTTTATCCTCCGGCGCGTACAGATTTTTTTCACCCTACGCGTGAAAAAGAGAATTTTTATCTCGCTGTCGGGAGAATGCTTCATTACAAACGCTTCGACTTAATAGTCTCTGCATTTAATACACTTGGATTTCCTTTAAAAATAATTGGTTCTGGACCAGAATTTAATACACTAAGGGCTATGGCGCACGCAAATATAGAGTTTTTGGGGAGAGTGCCGGACGAAACACTTCGAGATTATTATTCCTCTGCACGCGCCCTTATATTCCCTCAGCAAGAAGATT
>CAYIOQ010000085.1:0-2253 GCA_964365055.1 uncultured Candidatus Saccharibacteria bacterium
GTTGCTGGTGGTATAATATGTGTAGGGAACTTTTTTATAGATATTTATGAAAAGACAAGTCTTCTTTTTAATACTTTTTGTCATTGTTGGCGCCGTTTTTGGATATTTTATATATGTGTCATCTAGTATTGCCAAGGATGTGATTGTAAATTTTTTTCCATACGGAATAGGTCCATATATTGGAACAAAAAATGATGATGCTTCTGTTGCTGTTGCGTCTGTGGAACAGTTTAAATTAGTTTATCGCGTAGGTGAGACTATTAAATTTGATGTTACCATTCTTGCGAGAGATTTTGGTGATCCAATCGCTCTTGGTGGATGGTTAAAGCGACCTACTACACGTCCGGACTGTAAAGATGAGAAATACTATAGGGATAAAGGATATAAGCTCAACGAGAAAGATTTAAAAAAAGCAATAGAGAAGAGTTGTCTTAATCTGGTCCCGAATTCAGATGGTTCGATTGAAGTTGGATTTAATGGAATGCTTGGAATTTATGGCACAGATGATTCGACGGGTTCTCGTGTGCAAAAAATCACTTGTCTTACCTATGATCGTAGTAAGAGTTGTGCTGGAAATTCTGGCTGGAGATTTCCAGAGGCTCTTGGCGGTAGCTTGGGAGGGGAAGTTATCGCCAATGCTTTTATTACGTATAATAAAGAAATTCTTTATGGTCAGACCCTTTTGCCACTCGGTACTGTAAAAATTGATAAAACTACGACCAGTCTTCGCGGGGTTGCAACCATCACCTTACCCAATAAGCCGAGCGATTACTATCGTTTGCAACTCCTCATTCAGCCACCCGGTAAGGGGTATTGGATTCCATGGTATTCAGATGTATTTAAAATCGTAGATAAACAGGGGCCAGAACTTTCAGTTACTGTTTCTAATCCCGATGGATCATCACAAACAGTTAAGTCTACTGATGTAGAAAAAAAGGATCTCGTTGTTTTTACTGCAAAAAGCAAAATCGAGGCAACGTTTTCTTCTCTTGTGGGAGGTGTATTGGCGTTAATTCCTGATGATATTTCATCCCAGTGTGCCGTGGCATCCTCTTTTACACCATGGCGACTCGTTTCGTTCGCTTATGGTCAAAATACGACATGTTCGTTGCGACCAAAGGCGATGCAGCACAATAATGACCTAGCAGCGATTCTTACTAAAGATCCGAATAACCCATCGGCACTATTAAAATGGTCTGATTGGTATAAAGATTTTATGGCGACAACTTCCTCGCAAATAGATCCGAATCTACTTATAAATGAGGGGCGGTTTCTTTTGCAGCACCTTTCTGTGCCTATTATTCAAACCACTCTTTCCGGGCAAAGCATCGTTGTCTACAACACCTATAGAATGGCCCTCGTGACACGGATTGGTGAATTTATACAACAAATACCTGAACAAAAACCACAGATATCTCTTTCGCCGTGTTCAGGATCACAACCGTCTCAGATTCAAAAAACAATATATGAATTGAAAGAGGGGACTAAGATTGTGATTGGTGTGTATGATCGTAGTACAAAGAACAAGAAACCAATAGCACAAGTTTTTATCAAATCAACATTTGATCTCCACAACGAAAGTAATCAAAGCGATTTGGCAGTTCGTTTAAATCTTTCTCCTTATTTAATGAATAGAAATGATTACGAACTTGTTGTTCAAATTAATAAGGATAAACCAATCAGCATTCGAGGAATATCCGAGTGGCGTATAAAATTCATGGATATCTATATTAAAAACACAGACACACCAGGAAAACGTATTATTGGCTATGGATATCATAACGAGAAGAAAGAATTCGTCGATGCGCGAAGACCTGAGGTGTCTATTGCAACGGTAACTATTTTCCCTCGTGCCGAAGGTACGTTTACCCTTAAAAAACTTCCTCCCAACGTTGCGGTGTGTCCTCACCAAGCTATTACTGTACAAAAAGACGGAACCGTAGTAGGGAGCGTACCAAATAACAAATCAATTACCCTCACGTTCTACCCCAAATGTATAAAAGAAGAAAAAAAATCTCCTCTCTGTAGTATTAAAGGATTTCCAAAAACTCAACTGAGCCTATTTTTAAAATCGAAAGAAAAGAAAGAGACGAAAACGCCTCCTCTCACCATTGTATTTAAAGAGAAGGCAGGTGCAGATTAATGAGTACGATTCTACTCGCGACGATATGTTCCTCGATTCGAAGGTTGGACGCTGGACGCAATAGGCCATAAGTAATTGTTACCGTAATCTACTCTGTAGACATACGGTTC
>CAYIOQ010000086.1:0-2203 GCA_964365055.1 uncultured Candidatus Saccharibacteria bacterium
GAAGATAGTTCGCTAGCGCATTACAAGGCGGATGCTTATGTTGTGCGTTGTACCGATAATCGTTTTTGGAGCATATTCAAACACTTCATTAAGCATCTTGGGTTTGGGGATATCGACACAGCATCTCCTCCTGGTGGAGCAAAAGTTTTTGCCTCTCCAGGCAAGGAGGAGGATCGTGAAGTTGCTCTTGAAAAAATACGACTTCTTATGCCCGTACATCACATACGGCGAGTTATTCTTTTCACCCACACAGACTGTGCCGCGTATGGTGGATTGTCTCGTTTTGATAGCAACGAGGAAAAGGAGTTTGAATTTCATTCTTCCGAGCTGAAGAAGGCTGCGGGGGTTATAAGAGAACGTTTTCCTGAGTTGGCGGTCGAGACTTATTTCATCGATCACAAGGGGGTCGTTAAGGTAGTTTAAAAACTTCGTAACAACGGAGCTTTTTTATTGCTATTGCTTTATTTTTTATTTTGTGGTATTGTTGCACTAGTACCACAAAGGAGGTAGCAAGATGAGTCTAGGCGTTGGGCTTTACTTGGAAAAAAGGGGTGACAAGGTTGAGATTGGTGAGTTTTCCCTTTCTGGGGGTGAACCAACCATTTTAACCTCTTTTGATTCTTCCGGGCTCGTAAGTGCCCTGGCTTTTGTAGAGGAGCAACAACGAGAGTTGCCCTACGAGGTTTTCTATCTGAAGGGTTTCTCGAAGTAGGGTTTCGCCTGGTATTCATACGCATATGGGTACCAGGCTTTTTTATTGGTTTTTGTGTGGTATAATATGGCTATGATAAAAAATTAAAAAATGATTATGGAATCACAAACAGTAAATGTAGCAGTACAAGTTAAGACATCACCAAAGGATTTCTTTTTGCATCTTTTGGGGATGGTGGCGCTTTACGCAAGCGCGATTAGTTTTTTGATGATTGTCTTTTCGATGATCAATTTTTATGTGCCCGACCCGCTTCAGCAGGGCGATTACTATAGAAACACCGGATTGAGAGAACAAATTCGTGGATCTCTTTCCGCGCTTATCGTATTTTTTCCTGTTTTCCTTTTCGTAAATAATTTTTTAAGAAAAAGTTACGAAATAGCGCCTGAAAAGAGAAATCTTTCGGTACGTAAATGGCTTATTTATTTTACGCTTTTTGTCGCTGCACTTGTCATGATGGGCTACCTTGTTTCTGCAATTTATAGTTTTCTTGGGGGGGAGCTTACCCGACAGTTTGGACTTAAGGTGCTTTCCATTTTCTTTGTAGCAGGTTCCATATTCGGATACTATCTTAATGACGTAAGGAAGTATAATACAGAATAATTAACTGATATGAAAATTTTTACCTATAGTGTCATTGCTGTCGTACTGGTTGTTGTAATAGCAGGTTTTTGGCTTATTGGTTCACCACTTCAGGAACGTATGCGAAAGTTTGATGAGAGACGATTGAACGACCTCCAATCGCTTCAGAGTAGGATTGTAGAGTATTGGAGAACGAAGGGGGAGCTTCCAAAAGATCTTGTTTCTTTGAATGACGATATAAGCGGCTTTCGAATTCCAAAGGACCCTATGTCCGGTCAATATTATGAGTATTCAGTTGCTGCTCCAGAAACTTTTTCGTTTTGTGCTAACTTCAACCTTTCAAGTGATCAAAAAATGCAACAGCCCTCTTATCCAAATGTTTCCAAGTGCTCCTATGGGGTTAAGTGTGTATCTATGAATGAGGGACAGGATGTTTGGGCACATGGTTCGGGAAGGGTGTGTTTTGATAGAACGATCGATAAAGACATTTATAAACCATATCCGCAGGTCTCTTATCCAACAGGGATGTAAATAAAAAAAACCGCGGCAATGCGCGGTTTTTTGTTTTAAGGTTGTTTCCATTGGTTTTCAATTTCTTTGGGTGGAATTGTGGCGAGACTATAGATACGGAAATGTTGAAGCTCTGGAAATTTGATTCTTAATTCTGGTTCCAGTAGTTGAAGGATTTGGTTTGCTGCACACCCACAGAATGGACTACATCCAACACCCTGTTGAAGAGCAAGACCAATGATGACCGTCTTGGTTTGCTCGTTGAGTTTGTGTGTCCAAGCGATTACACCTAGTGAGTCGATAGAAGTGCCTCGTTTGAGTTCCGGAAGTTTCATTTTGAGAAAATTAGGGCTAAAGGCAATTTTTAGGTGCTAAAAGTGGTAATATACCGTTATATTATCA
>CAYIOQ010000087.1:0-2202 GCA_964365055.1 uncultured Candidatus Saccharibacteria bacterium
ATAACAGTCTCCCCCTTGGAGACGAGTGTTGGTCTCTGGTTAGACAGAAATATAGGCCTTATTGTTGCTGGTTTCTGAAGGATTCTACGATGGGTTCTATGTTGCCCTCCATGATAGATTCGATGTTGTGCCAGTTTTGATTGATGCGATGGTCGGTAACGCGGTCTTGTGGGAAGTTATATGTTCTTATTTTTTCGGAGCGGTCTTGAGAACCAATTTGTTTTTTTCGCTCACTAGAGAGCTCCGAGGCCTCTTCTTCATTTTTGCGTTCTTGAAGTTTGATTTCAAGAACTTTCATGGCTTTTTCTTTGTTTTTTGCCTGGAAACGTTCCGACTGGGAACTGACAACAATGCCAGTTGGTTTGTGGAGAATTCGCACAGCGGTCTCTACCTTGTTTACATTTTGACCTCCAGGACCTGAGGAGCGGAAGAAGCTGATCTCGAGATCGTTTTGGTTTATGGTGACGTCCGATGTTTCTGTTATAGGAAGAATCGCAACAGAAGCCGTTGATGTGTGTATTCTTCCTGCTTTTTCTGTATCAGGAGTGCGTTGTACCCTGTGTACGCCAGATTCTGATTTTAATTCGTTATAGACGTTATCTCCATGTATTTCGACTGTCGCTTCTTTGATACCACCAAGATCGGTTTGGTGTTCGTCAATGATGGTAAAATTCCATTTCTTTTTTACTCCGTAGCGTTGGTACATACGCATTAATTCCATTGCAAAGAGAGACGCCTCGTCACCCCCTGCACCCGCGCGCAATTCCATAATAATAGCGTTGATGGTTTCTTTTTTCCCGTGTTCTTCGATATCGATAAGCTCATCTAATGTCGCAATGTCCTTCTCGAGAATATTTTTTTCTTTTTCTGCCATTTCGATAAGTTCAGAATCAGTTTCTTTTGTAAGAAGGCCCTGTAGTTCAACAAGCTCTTTTTCTTTTGTGTCTTTTTTGTCGAGAAGCGCGATAAGTTTCCCTAGTTTTGCAAGCGTCTTTGATGTTGTTTTAAATTCTTCCAAATTGGGGCGCGCAGAAAGAGACAGGAGTTTACTGCTTAATTCATCGTATTTTTCTTTGTACTCCTTCCTTTTTTCACCAACTGACATATGGATATTGTATACTGTTATGGCGTGCTGGACAACAGGAGACGGGTGGGCTGGTATAAAGTTGCAGAAGAAAATGTTTTGTGTTACTATCCTTACATTATGAAAAAGACTATTCATCCAGAGTATTTTGAGGCACACGTCTCTTGCGCCTGCGGGAACACCTTCATGGTGGGCTCTACGCAAAAGGAGATACGTACCGAAATTTGTGATAAATGCCACCCTTTTTATATTGGAAAGGAGCGCTTGCTTGACGTTGCCGGGCAGGTTGAGAAGTTTAAATCAAGAGCTGGGAAGGCGGTAACCAGAAAAAAGAAAACCGTAAGTAGAAAATAGATTATGAATAATACAAACACATCGACATCGGTTCAACCTACCGCTTCTTCTCACGAAGGGCTTTTGGATGCAACCACACAAGAGATGATGAAGGCAGGTGTGCATTATGGACATCGCACGTCGCGAACACATCCAAAAATGAAGCCATTCATCGCTGGTGTTAAGAATAATATTGAGATTATAGATCTTGAAGCAACGCGTGATCAGCTAGAGAAGGCGACGGCGTTTTTAAAAACCTTACCTAAGGATGCGCTTATCCTTTTTGTGGGGACACTTCCTCCTTCCCAGTCGATCGTCCGTGAAATTACTGAGGAGCTTGGATGTCTCTCGGTAACAGAACGTTGGCTTGGCGGGCTTCTCACCAATTTTAAGATGGTGTCGGGGAGGATCAAGAATATGATTGATCTTAAAAAGAAACGATTGGCAGGGGAGTTTGAAAAATATACGAAAAAGGAGCAGCAAGGTATTAATCATGAAATTCAACGCGCTGAAAGGGTTTTTAGTGGACACGATGCGCTTGTGCGTATCCCGGACGCGTTGGTTGTTGTGGGAGTTACTCCGCACATGACGGCTATCAACGAAGCGCGTATCAAAAAAGTTCCTATTATTGCTCTCGTTGATACCGACGCAAGTCCTGTTCTTATCGATTATCCTATCGCGGCAAACGATAATGCGCGTTCAAGTATTGCGTATATTCTTTCTAAGCTCGCCATTGCAATCAAAGAGGCGCGTGGTACCGAAAAGGTGTTATAATTTGGTATAAT
>CAYIOQ010000088.1:0-1927 GCA_964365055.1 uncultured Candidatus Saccharibacteria bacterium
AAGATGGATAAGCCTGATGTTGACGAGATCGAGGGGCTTTCGCCTGCTATTTCGATTGACCAAAAGAGTCATTCAGGAAATCCGCGTTCAACGGTTGCCACTATCACGGAAATTTATGATTATCTACGCGTCCTTTTTGCGCGTATTGGAAAGCCTTATTGCCCCATCTGTGGAAAGGAGATCAGGAAAATGACGAAGGAGGAGATTGTAGATGCAGTTATTGAGTTTAAAAAAAGTATCTTTTCAAAAAGTAAAAACAATATTGTTCCGGGCGTATCAAGAGACGAAAATCTTATTACCATTTTTGCAACTGTCGTTCGTGGGCGTAAGGGAGAATATTATCAGGTATTGTATGATTTCTTAAACGCAGGTTTTAGCGAGGTGCGTATTGATGAGAAGATGTATTCTTTGCGTGAGCGAATAGTTCTTAGTCGCTATAAGCCACACACCATAGAGCTTGTTATAGATCGTATTCCTGTGACATTTGATTTCAAGAACAAGGAGAGTCGTTTAAGGTTGGCAGAGGCGATTGAGTCGGGTGTGAAGTACGGAAACGATGTGGTAACGATTGGTATTGGAACAAAAGAAATAACACTGTCTACGAAATTCTCCTGCCCGAAGGATGAGTTTGCTTTTCCAGAAATAGAACCACGACTCTTTTCTTTTAATAGCCCTTATGGGGCGTGTGAGAAGTGTCATGGTCTTGGTACAGAGGACTTGTGGTCGGACAAGCTTTGCGATGTGTGTAATGGAAAACGTCTTAAAAATGAAAGTCTCAATGTCCTTGTTAATGGGGTAAATATAACGCACATCACCGCGTTAGCTGTCGACGGGGCATATCGGTTTTTTGATGAAATCGAGACGTCTCTTCTTGAGGATGAGGCGTTGCTTGGTATTGCTGAGGTTCCTCTGAAGGAGATTAAAAATAGACTAACATTTTTAAGAAATGTGGGGCTAGAATATCTCACACTCGAACGTAAGGCGGGAACTCTTTCGGGGGGTGAGGCACAGCGTATACGACTCGCATCGCAGATAGGCTCACGTCTTACAGGAACCCTTTATGTGCTCGACGAACCTACGATTGGTCTCCACCAGAGGGATAATGCAAAACTGATCAAAACACTTCAAAATCTACGTGATCTTGGAAATACTATTGTAGTTGTCGAGCACGACGAGGACACCATACGAGCATCTGATTATCTTGTGGATTTTGGTAAGGGGGCTGGGATACATGGGGGAAGCGTGATGGCGCAGGGGGAGATACCGGACATACTAAAGAATAAAAAGATTAACTCGCTTACGCTTGATTATTTACGCGGTACGAAGAGTATTGGAATTCCTGAGAACCGGCGGGTGGTAAAATCGAAACGTGGGATTATAGACGAGGCGATTAAAATTCGTGGAGCAAAAGCGCACAATCTTAAAAATATAGACGTAGACATTCCGCTTCGGAAACTTACCTGTATTACAGGAGTTTCTGGGTCAGGTAAGAGTTCGCTTATTTATGATGTGCTGTATAAGTACCTAGCAAATAAATTTAATGGGGCAGATTATAAAGGGGGTGCATGTGATGCAATTCTAGGACTCGAATATGTCAATCGGGTTATTACTATTGATCAGTCGCCAATTGGAAGAACACCGCGGTCTAATCCAGCGACGTATGTAGGGGCTTGGATACACGTGCGAGAATTGTTTACTTCAACCGAGGATGCGCGCGTGCGTGGATATAGGGTCGGGCGTTTTAGTTTTAATGTACCTGGGGGACGATGTGAGCATTGTGAAGGGCACGGTACGATTGCTATCGAGATGCATTTCCTTCCCACGGTTTATGTGCTTTGCGATATTTGTAAGGGAAAGCGTTTTGATCGCGAAACGCTTGAGGTTGAATATAGAGGCAAAAATATTTATGAAGTGTTACGCATGACGG
>CAYIOQ010000089.1:0-1689 GCA_964365055.1 uncultured Candidatus Saccharibacteria bacterium
AACAATGGCGTATATTTACTACGTATATATTCTTGCAAGTAAAAGAAATGGTACGCTCTATGTTGGCGTAACGAATAATTTAGAAAGAAGGATGTATAAACACAAAATGCATCTTATTTCTGGATTTACTCAAAAATACAATGTTACACTTCTTGTGTGGTATCAAACGACAGGCGATATTTTATCGGCCATTCAGAAAGAAAAGGAGATCAAGAAATGGAATCGTGCGTGGAAACTTCGTCTTATTGAGGAAGAAAATCCAGGATGGGAAGATTTGTCTAAAGACTTTTCTGGATTCCCGCCTTCGCGGGAATGACAAGAGAATGGTGGGAATGACAGAAAAGGAAACGAGGACGACAGATTAGATTTGTATGGTTTTTTCCCAAGGAAGACCCTGTTTTCCAAAGTGGCCGTAGGTAGCGGTTTGTAGGTAGATGGGACGGCGGAGATTAAGGCGTTCTATGATTGCCTGAGGTCGAAAATCAAATTTTTCTTTTGCGATGGAACTTAAGTCTTTTCCGCTTTCATCGGAGGCATAGATCATAAGAGGCTCTGCGTGACCGATGGCATAGGCGACAGAAACGAAACAGGTATTCGCAAGTTTATTGGCGACTATGTTTTTTGCGACAAATCTACACATGTAGGCTGCTGAGCGATCTACTTTTGTCGGGTCTTTTCCTGAAAAACATCCACCCCCATGCTGGATAAGTCCGCCATACGTGTCCACCATTATTTTTCTTCCGGTAAGTCCTGTGTCTGCCTCGAAGCCTCCCATAACAAACTTCCCTGTAGGGTTTACAAAAAGTTCTATAGAATTCAGATCGATACCAAGGGGTGTAATAAGCTTGTCTCCAACAGTTTTTCTAATTTCTTCTTGTGTAGTCGACTCGTCGTGCTCCGTGCTCACAAGGATAGTAGTGAGTCGGTCATTTTGTATGGTTACCTGCGCTTTTCCATCCGGTTTAAGCCAAGAGACCGCCCCGCTTTTACGTAGATCCTCAAGACCTTTGGTAAGTTTATGTACGAGCACAATTCCATGGGGGAGATATTCTGGTGTTTCATCTGTCGCGTAGCCATACATTATTCCTTGATCTCCTGCACCCCCCGTATCGACACCCTGCGATATGTCAGGGGATTGTTGCGCCACGTGAACAGTAATATCGAGTTCGTCGTTATAGCCAATATTTTTATATAGATCTTTGGCAAGCCTTGTATAATCAATGTTTGCCTTTGAGGTAACCTCGCCTCCTATTACGAGATGACCATGACCGCCAAAAGCTTCTACAGCCACACGACTTGTTGGATCATCTCTAAGACATGCATCGAGTGATGCGTCTGAAATCTGATCACACACTTTATCGGGGTGACCCGAGGTAACACTTTCTACGGTATACGTTTTTGGTATAAACATAATTGAGTGCCTAGTAGTTAGGACTTAGGGCTTAGTAATAATAAAAAGGCTCTCCTTTAGGGAGAGATGATGTACGACATTTATCTTTCCCCTTAGGGCTAGGAGCACCCTGTTAAAAAACGGGTTGCTGGTGGGTCGTCGAGCTAGATCTCTCGCCACACTCTTGATAATTAAATTGTTAAGTACCTATAGTTTAGTTTTTCTTTTCCAATAGGTCAATGTGACGTTATAGGCCATTGAAACTGTTACCGAAATAGTACTGGATAGGCCACATATCG
>CAYIOQ010000090.1:0-1680 GCA_964365055.1 uncultured Candidatus Saccharibacteria bacterium
TCCGAACTGCTCAATAAAAGTTAAAATTAACACCTAAAAATTGCCTTTACTCCACATGTCATAATGGCAGGGTTTTTTATATTTTTGAATTCTGGGTTTGATATTTAGAAAAAATATTTCTATAGTATAGTCATAGAATATTTTTTATGATTGGTTTTAATCTTTCGAAGAAAAAGGAAAAAATTGTCGTTGCGGTAAGCGGCGGATTTGATCCGCTTCATATTGGTCATGTACGTATGATGCAAGAGGCAAAAAAACTTGGAGATAAGCTCGTGGTGATTTTAAACAATGACAATTGGCTTAAAAAAAAGAAGGGATATGTGTTTATGCCACAAAAAGAACGGAAGGAACTTATCGAGGCACTGGAGTGTGTTGATAGGGTGGTGCTTACGCGTCATACAAAAGAGGTTGAGGATAGAAGTGTGTGTGAGGATCTCATACGAGTAAAGCCACACATTTTTGTAAATGGTGGAGATAGGACGCGAAAAAATATTCCTGAAGTTCCCGTCTGTCGAGATTTGGGATGTAAGATGGTGTTTGGTATTGGACATGGAGGGAAGGTGCAATCAAGTTCGTGGCTTGTTGAGAAATATAAAAATAATTCTCCGTGTGCGTGTGGTAGTGAAAAACCGTTTAAAGATTGTCACGGAAAATAAAAAAAGAGAACTACTATGAAGCATACTACAATACGTCGACCATGGGGATATTTTACGGATTTGGATGATGGGAAAGGATGGCATCTTAAGGTGATTAGCATCAATGCCAAGTCGCGTTTAAGTTTACAGAGTCATGCAAAGCGAAGCGAAACATGGATTATTGTAGAGGGTGATGTGGGGTCTGTGGTGGGCAGAAGAGAGAAGTACCATAAGACAGGAGAGATCGTTGTTGTTCCTGTTGGAGCGAAACATCGTTTGTTTTCAAAAAAGGGTGGCAAGCTTGTTGAGATTGGTTTTGGGGAGTTCGACGAGAACGATATCATTCGTTACGAAGATGATTATGGGCGAAAAAAAAATAACTAAAGTTTTTCTGCTGGAAGGGCGAATTAAATTAAAATGTGTATTTTTTATGGGATTACTAGATCAGTTTAAAATGGCGTCAGATATGATGAAAAATATGTCTCCTGAACAAATCTCCGACTTAATGAAACAAGCAGAACAAAGTAAGACAATGCTTGAGGATGCAGTGAGAAAGGTTTTGGGTGAAGAAACAAAAAAGAGAGGTTTGGTGACACGAGTAGAGGTAGGGGAGATGTTTAGGAATCACTAAGGTATTTTATTATATGGAGTACAAAGTGGCGTTGGGTATTTATGAACATTATAAGGGCAATAAATATGAGGTGATTGGGGTTGCGAAACACAGCGAGACGCTTGAGGAGGTGGTTATTTATCGGGCACTTTATGGCGAGGGGCATACGTGGGTGCGACCAATTACTATGTTTTTTGAAGATATTGATGTGGGAGGGAAAAGGATTCCTAGGTTTAGGCATATTGATACTAGATAGAGTATTATGAAAGAGGCCTGTTGTTATGAAAAAAATTTTTACGTTGTGTGTGGTGCATAGACGTCCTCATGTATTGTTGGGTATGAAGAAGCGTGGATTTGGAATTGGGAAGTGGAATGGTTTCGGAGGGAAGGTCGAGAAGGGGGAGACAACAGAGGTTGCGGCAAGGCGGGAGCTTC
>CAYIOQ010000091.1:0-1657 GCA_964365055.1 uncultured Candidatus Saccharibacteria bacterium
CATGCCTTATCCACGCCGCCAGCGTTCATCCTGAGCCAGGATCAAACTCTCTAAAAGAAGTAATACACAACTGGCGCTGTGCACTACTGTATATACAGGGTGATAAGAAAAATAACTAATATGATTGATAGATCATTTCAATTTTCAAAGATCGGTTACAAAAAAATAAATAGTCCCTAATAAGAGACTATTACCGATTATATGTCTTTGGGCGTCTATGTCAATAGCCTAACACTTGTACGGCCTAACCCAAACAACCGAATCCCCTTCTCCCAACGTAAGACCAGGACATGGAGCCCTTTCCCACAGCCCGGATGCTGAATCATAGACATCATCCGGCTCTATAATTTCTCCTGGTTTCAATCGTCTTCCGTAGATCATTTTATTCTGTGCTGTCACAAATTGATGTCGATTGTTATGTGTTAAATTCTGTTCTGTTTCATCCACCATTGTTACACCTCCCTTCCTTATAAATTCTTAGATCCATTCTGTTAATGACCTAGGCCAAAGATAGCACCCTAACGACTGTTTGTCTACCATAACGCTCAACGGAATCCAATCTCGTGTGTGGTTCATAAACTATTTACCTGCCTGCAAACTTCTAATTTCCTCTCTAATTATTTCTATGAGTTCTCCGTAAGTATATTTATCAGCACGAGCAATAAATTGACGAAATGCCTTAATGGCCTCTGCGTTGCGATTAAGGTTTTTTAACGCATATCCCAAGCCAGAATAGGGTCCTGCCTTTTGAGGCGCAAGTGCAATAGCTTTACGATATGCTTCCACAGCTTCTTCATTCCGACCCAACTCGAGAAGAGAGTCTCCGAGGCCGTGGTAGGGGGTGAAATCCTCCGAATCAAGTGCAATAGCCTTGCGATACATTTCTATCGCCTCTTCGTTGTTACCGAGAATGGAAAGAGAAATTCCCAAGTTGCGATATAGACTTGCCAATTTAGGATTAAGAGATATGGCCTCCTTATACGCCTCAACAGCTTCTTTTTCGCAACCCAGTTCTCCAAGAAGAAGACCAAGATTATAAAGAACTTGAATCTTTTGCCCGTATTCAGGACCGAACACGGTAACGATTCCTCCTTTATTTTTTTCTATAAACCGAAACTTATCCTTCCACACACGACTCTTCGTGGTGAGCATCAACCCCTCTCCTCTAGGATGTTCACTAAATGCAATAAAGTCCTTTACTGTTACCGGAGCTTTCTCTTTCCCTGTTGTTTGAAACATAAAATCATCGATCACATCACCCTTAGTACTATTTATCATGTCTCTCCACTCAATAGCCCCATCACTTCGCACCACAAGCAAAAGCGAGTGCTCTGGTACATCCATCACAAGGTAATTAATACCAACCTGATCCAAAAGCGCACCCGCAAGAAGCGAGCCACCCAGACAATTAAAATGCTGTTGTATAGCAATCTCCGAAGGACTATTCCCCCCATTGTGTCGATACATTGTTAGGGCCATATTAATATCTTGAATAATTTCGTGCTCCTTTTGAGTGATAGCCTCAACACTACCACAAGTACGCACCCACATGAGTTCCTCCTCCAACCGATCAATATGAAGAGCCTCTCGTAGCGTTTTTTCATTACCCTCCCAACCAAGAGCCTCTCTCTTTATATCATCGCTAAGCGCACTAACC
>CAYIOQ010000092.1:0-1526 GCA_964365055.1 uncultured Candidatus Saccharibacteria bacterium
TTCTTTGTGATATTGTGAAAATAGCATGATTGTCATGTAATGTCAAAAAAACTGTGGATTGTACTACACAACAATTATTTGATAAAATAAAGACATGATAAAGAACGATAACGAGCATCTCATCTTCGATATAAAGCCAAAACATATGGGAGGGGAAAAGGAAACTCCCATCGAAGAGCTTTATAAAGAAGAAGAGCTGGAAGAAACGCACCAAAAAGTTGGTTTTTTGAGTCGTTTTCGTAGAAAAGAAAAGCAACCAAAACAAAAATTAGAACAGGAATCAGAATTTGAAGAAAACGAAGAAACAGAAGAAGAACCTGTGTTGCAAGAAAACCCTTCGACTTCGCTCAGGGCAGGCAAAAAAATAATTATTATCGCATTGATTCTCATCGTGAGCTTCATTGTCTTTTACATAGGAACAGCAATACTTCCAAAAGCCACAATTACAATCAATGCAAAACGCGTTGAAAAATCAATAAAATCAGCTACTACCGCTGGAATAGAAACAACCTCTGTCGATTTTGAAAACCAAAAAATACCAGCGAAAGTTTTCGTCTTCAAACGCACCCTCACAAAAGAATATCCGACGAGTAAACAAACCATAACCCAAAAAGCAAAAGGTACTATTACTATTTTTAATGCCTATTCAGGCGCACCACAAAAACTTGTCGCAACAACACGTTTTCGTTCTCCTGACGGAAAAATTTTTAGAATTAACAACGGAATAACTATCCCTGGGGCCAAAGTAAGTCAGGGGGTAATTACACCATCGTCAATCGATGCGTCTGTTACCGCTGACCAACCTGGGGCATTATATAACATAGACGCAACATCATTTACCATCCCGGGATTTGAAGGATCACCAAAATACAAAGGATTTTATGGTAAATCAACACAAGCCATGACAGGAGGATCACAAGGAAACACACGGGGGATAAATGATCTAGATATCCAAAAAGGTAAGGCGGATCTTATACAAAGCGCAAAGGAGCTTCTTTTGGCAGAACTTACGGAAAAATCAAAAGGATATATTTTTATGGATGGGGCCACCACTTACAAGGTAACAGACGCAACTCCTAATCGTAAGTTGGGGGATGCGGCGCCCACCTTTCAACTTACGGGTACTGTTGAGCTACGAGCAATTGGATTTAAGGAAGAGGATGTCAAAACATTGGCAAAGAAATTACTCGAGGCACAACCAGAGGCAAAAGAATTCATCGACCTCTCCGTTACCTACGGAACGCTCCGTATAAATGACAATGTCACCCTTGCCGCTTTTTCTTATGATGCAGTCTCAACAATGCGAGAAAAAATTAATGCCGAGGAGCTAAAAACGCGCATTGCTGGAAAAAAAATGAATGAAATAAGAGGAATCCTCGCAAAATACGATTCTATAGCCAACGCGAAAGTCTCTCTTTGGCCATTTTGGGTAACGAGCGTTCCTCGCAACAAGGACAAGATTTTAGTCACTACGCAATAGGCCATAAGTAATTGTTACCGTAATCTACTCTGTAGACATACGGTTC